>NZ_JAPQLL010000014.1:0-25078 GCF_028981865.1 Wolbachia endosymbiont of Drosophila nikananu
TAATCTGCACAGATGAAGATAACTGAATACCTTCAGTTTCATAATAAGGGGGCTGGCGAGGCTTGTCAAGTAAGTTTTTTCGTTTCTATGTTGTCAGCTACTTGGATGACACCATCTGCTGTACGGATTGCTTTCTAAAACAAACGTTTGTATAGTTATACATAGTGTACTACACATTGATTTTTATTACTAGCACAGATACGATAAAGCTTTAAGCACTGCATAATGGAACAATTCGAGAACTTTTACATCACCACGCCAATATATTACATAAACGATAAGCCGCATATCGGGCATGCATATACTTCTCTCATCTGTGATGTGGTGGCAAGGTTCATGAAACTAGCTGGAAAAAAAGTCAAATTTACTACCGGTACAGATGAACATGGACAAAAAATCGAAAATGCAGCTAAAGCAAAGGAAATGCAGCCAAAAGAATTTACAGATGAAGTGAGCGTTTCATTTAAAGAATTGGCTAAGTTCATGAATTTTGAGTATGACGATTTTATTCGCACTACGGAGGAACGTCACAAAAAAGCAGTTATAGCTTTATGGAATAGACTTGAAGAGAGAGGACAAATATATTTGGATTCCTATTCGGGTTGGTATTCAGTGCGTGATGAAGCATTTTATCAGGAGTCAGAGCTGATAGATGGCAAAGCACCAACAGGCGCAGAAGTTCAGTGGATAAAAGAAGAGAGCTACTTTTTTCGCTTATCAAACTGGCAAAACAAATTACTTGAGCTATATGAAGGTCAACCAAATTTTATCTTTCCTGAGAGCAGAAAAAATGAAGTGATATCGTTTGTAAAATCGGGACTCACTGACCTTTCAATCTCTCGCACTAGTTTTAACTGGGGAATAAAAGTACCAGGTAATGACAAACACGTAATCTATGTCTGGATAGATGCATTAACCAATTATCTTACATCAATAGGTTTCCCTAGTACTGAGGGTGAGGAATATAAAAGATTTTGGGCAGAATCCAAAACGCAGATTCCAGCGTCACGCGCTGGAATGACATCAGCTGATAACTCCTTCAATGTTCATGTAATTGGTAAAGACATATTGCGTTTTCATGCCGTATATTGGCCAGCGATTCTCCTTTCAGCAGATTTGCCACTGCCAAAACAAATTGCAGTTCATGGTTGGTGGCTAAACGAAGGAGAAAAAATATCCAAGTCCCTTGGTAATGTCATAGATCCAATTGGCCTCGCTCAAGAGTTTGGTGTTGATCAACTACGCTATTTTCTCCTTCGGGAAGCAAGTTTTGGCCAAGATGGAAATTTCAGTAAGAAAAACATGATCAGCCGCATAAACTCAGAACTTGCAAACAATATAGGCAATTTAGTACAAAGAACAATTTCATTTTTACACAAGCAATGTTCTGGAATTGTACCAACAATCGATCAAAGCCTACTTAAAGATGAAGAAAGTCTTCCAGGTTGCAAAGCTATACTCGATCAGGTGATGAATCATCTATCAAAGTATGAGTTCAACCAGATTATACTTCTAATTATCAACATCTCTTCTGAAGCCAATGCTTATATAGACAAAAGTGCACCCTGGATATTAAGCAAAACTGATAGAGAACGCATGAATTTAGTAATCTACAAATTACTGGAATATATAAGAATAATAGGCATTTTATTGCAGCCAATTGTTCCCAAGTCAGCAGAAATGATACTTGATCAATTGCAAATTCCAAAAGAACAACGAGATTTAAAATCTCTGTGCGACGCATGCGTAAGTTCAGGCATAACATTGCCTAAACCTACGCCGGTTTTTCAAAAGTTAATGCTTAGCAGCACTATAGATTGAAGGGTGAGCTTCTGTTAGTTTTTTCAACTCAACAGAATCAACAAGAGTATCTGGTTGTTTTAATGTGTTTATACCATTATCTACTCTAGGGAAAGATGTACTATCAAGACATGTAGCCTCTTTTGCTGGTATATTCATTTGATTAGATCCAACAGTTTTACTACTCTCAGCACTATTACCTTTTCCAGAAAACAGATTAGTGATAATATCCCCATCCATGATCTCTTATAGGTCCTGTGAAATCCACATCAAGCCCATAACTTATAAAGATAATGCTTATTATAGTTGAGGCTAGTGCATATAATGAGGTACCATCTTCTGTGCTATCAACAGGATTGCTTGCTATACTAGACGAGCTGTCAGCAACACAAAATCCACCACTTTCTGTGCTATCAACAGGATTGCTTACTATACTAGACAAGCTGTCAGCAACACAAAATCCACCACTTTCTGTGCTATCAACAGGATTGCTTACTATACTAGACGAGCTGTCAGCAACACCAAGTCCACCATTTGCAGCAACATATGCTAACCATGCTACTCCTCCTACTGCTACTGCTCCTACTCCTATCTTAGACTTGTTTTGCCAAGCCCATGCACCCCAGCTTTGACCATTTCCTTCTTTAGTTGGCTGACTTTTTGGGCTAGAAGCCTCAACATTTTTATATGGAACGTTAGGAAGTAAACCCTTAGCCTTCAACCCTGCCCTTGCATTTTCTTCTTCCTGCTTCCTTTGAGCTATACAACTTTCAAGCTTTCCTTGTTGAGAAATAGTATTGTTTTTGCTAATTGCTACAGCTGAAAGTGCAATGGCTACAGCAGAGAGTACAGCACAACCAATAATAAATGGCAGGCCAATACTTAATGCTGCAACTGGAGCTAAGAAACCAACATAAGGAGCTGCAGCAAACACTCCAGATGCTAATAAAGTGAAAGCAGCCAGAGTTCCAGCCATATAATAGGGTACATTGCCTTTACTTATCATGATTATTCCTTATGTATTATAAAATATAATACCGTTATAAAAGGATTTTTAAGAAATTGTCAAGCTACCTTCACATAAAAAAATAATCAACGAACTTGGGAACAAAAAGATTGCTGCCAAGCTACAAACTATGCCTTTCCGTGTAATCTTTAAATGCACCTCTGTTAGAGTCAAAATATAGCTTCACACTGCCAATTGGCCCATTTCTCTGCTTTGCAATAACGAGCTCTGCAATGTTTCTAATTTTTTCCATTTTCTCTTGCCATTCCCGATGTTTATTGCTTCCTTCATTTGGCTGCTTTCTTAATTCATAGTATTCTTCTCTATAGAGGAACATCACTATATCTGCGTCTTGCTCTATGCTTCCTGAATCACGTAAATCAGAAAGTTGTGGTTTTTTATCATCCCTCTGCTCAACAGAACGAGAGAGCTGAGATAGTGCAACAATGGGAATATTCAGCTCTTTTGCAATTGCTTTCAAACCCTGCGTCACTTCCGAGATTTCTTGTACTCTATTTTCATTACTTCTTTTTGTTGTTCCTCTGATTAGCTGCAAATAATCAATGAATACCACTTCTACATTATATAATTGATACAACAAGCGTATTCTGGTGCGAAGTGCACTAATTGATAGCGCAGGGGTGTCATCTATGATGAAAGGCAGTTCAGATAATTCTGTACTAGCATTGATGAATTCGTGCAATTCAAAATCGCTAATTCTCCCGGTTAATGCCTTATAATAACTAATCCCTGAATCTATAGTGATCAGCCTTGCGGTTAATTGTTCTGCTGACATTTCAAGTGAGAAAAACGCTACATAGTGTTGTTTATCTGCTCTTTTTTGCAACATTTTACAAGCATTAAGTGCGATGTTTAGCGCCAGTGCTGTTTTACCCATAGAAGGCCTTGCAGCTAAAATTAATAAATCAGATTTTTGTAGGCCACCAAGAAGCTGATTTAGATCTTGAAGTCCGGTTGTAACGCCCAGCGCTTCTGGATTATTTTTCAGTGTGCTGATCTTCTCAACTACGTCTTTAATTGAACTTGCAAGTTTTATATATGTTTTCTCACCTTGTTTTTTTACTGCTAAGTTGAACAATTTTGTCATTGCTTGTTCAATTTGCGCCTGTGCAGGATTTTCAATATCGTAGTTGTAGCTATCACCAACTATTTCTTGCCCGAGCTTAATTAAACATCTCCTTAAGTAAGTATCACGGATTATTCTAGTCAAACTATAGATATCAAGTGCAATACTTGCCTTTGCTGCAAGCTTTGTTAAGTACTCTATCCCACCACACTCGGTAAACGCTTGGTCGTTCTCAAAAAACATTTTGAGGCTTAGTTCATTGGCAACTATACCGTGTTTCCTGGTTTTGGATATTTGCGTAAAGATACTCTGATGTAATGGATCATAGAAATTCTCTGCCGTGATTGTATCTTCAACTGCATCACAGATTCTATTATCACGAATCATTGCGCCAATAAGCATTTGCTCGGCTTCTAAATTATGCGGTAATTTACATATTTCCTTATCTACACTTCTTGAACTGAGGAGACTAGCTAATTCATTCATTTTAAGTTTTGAGAATAACTGTTGATTATTGTAGAATATTTAGTCCTCATTTGAAAGATGTAAAGGCAAAAAAATTTGACTAATTCCTTGTTGCCTATAGCATTAAAACTTAATGCCCCTGTGGTGGAATGGTAGACACGGCAGACTCAAAATCTGTTGCTTGCAAAAGCATGCTGGTTCAAGTCCGGCCAGGGGCACGTTAAATATTGGAAAGTATATATGTTACATAAATTTTTTAATCGTCTATTTTCTATTTTTTCTTCTATAAATGTTATTCAAAAGGTAAAGAAAGATGAAAATGGGATATGTTATGTAACAGGACTTAGGCGCTATATATCAGTATTGCTTGATTTGATTATTATCGTTTTGTTCTTGCAGTTTTGCAGCCAAGCCTTAAATCAGCTCTTTATGAACTCAGAGGATAGCAAAATATTAAGTCAAATTGCTGCAAAATACCAAATGCAAGCGCCACTTTCTGCAGAAGAAAAGACAACGCAGAGTAGACTTATAAAATTACAAATCCTAAATCAAATAGTCCAATTCATTATGCTCTTTTGCTATGTAACATATATGTGGGTAAGGTTTACTGCTACACCCGGAAAACTACTACTTGGGCTCAGAGTTGTAAATGCACAAACTTTTGAAAAGATAACTTTGAGACAAGCAACAAAGAGATTTTTTTCCTTTATATTGTCAGCTGCACCATTATTCTTGGGCTTTTTATGGTCAAATTTCAACAAACGCTGTCAAACTTGGCACGACAAGATCGCAGGCACAGTGGTTGTCACGAGTAAAAGCCTTAGAAGGCAGAGCTAAAAACTAAAGAGCTCAAATGAAAGAAGGTAAACTCTAAAGTATACATTTAGTAGCGCTTTCTATGAGAGAAATCGTATTATCTATTCCATAAAGCTTTATGAAAGATCCCATTCTTGGACCGGTTTTTTGGCCAAGTAACATTTCATATAATAGCTGAAACCAGTCACGTAAGTTGGTATAATCATATTTTTTTCCAATAGAAAATATCTGAGATTGAATTTCTTCAGCAGTAACAGTTGTAGATAGAGAATGTAAAGTGTCCTTCAAATCTAGTAACGCTTCTCTCTCTTTTGCATTTGGAGTTTTATATGATTTTGTTGGTTTGATAAAATCGTGGTAATACTTTACTGCAAAGTCTGAAAGTCTATCAAGCATTTTATTATTTTCTGGTGTGACGTTCGGTGCATAAGAGGATATAAAACCCCATAGGATCTCTTTGTTTTCAGCATTACAAGCCGCTGCTAGGTTAAAAAGTAGTGAGAAATTTATGCCTGAAGTTTCTATATTGGGAACATTGCCCTGGTGGATATGCCAGGCAGGGTTTGCTTCTGATGGCAATTTTGTCGTTAAAGCTTGCTTGCGCTCCTCAAATACATTCGAGTATTCTGCGGTGCTCACCTGCGCTTCTCCTAAAAATTTCTCATCATAACCAGGTTCTGTATTAAATTTACTATTTGTGTTTTCCCCGTTGTTCTCATTATAACGCTTAACAAACTCTAGATACTCATCAGTTGATTTTGGTATCACATCAAAATATAAACGTTTAGCTTTTTTAGGGCTCTGAAAAATGTACAATGCTAAGCTCTCTGTTGGTGCGTAAGTTAACCACTCTTCAATTGAAATGCCATTTCCTCTTGATTTTGATATTTTCTTTCCTCCTTTATCAAGGAAAAGCTCGTAGCAAAACAGAAGTGGTGGCTTTTCTCCAAGTATTTCACATATTTGACTTGAAAGCACAGCAGATGGAGTTAAATCTTTTCCGTGAGCTTCATAATTTACTCCAAATGCGGCCCACCTCATTCCCCAATCAGGTTTCCATTGCAGTTTACATTTTCCTTTTGTCACTGGAACTTCTATTTTTTCCCCGTTTGGGTCTTCATACGTGATTGTTCCTTTATCTGTATTTGTTTCAATTACTGGAACTTGTAAAACTTGGGAAGTTTTTGGGCATACCGGCAAGAATGGACTGTAAGTCTGCTGCCTTTCTTTCCGAAATGATGGAAGCATTACGTCCATCACTTTATCATAATCTTTCAGCAGGAGTAAAAGTTTTTCATCGTAAACGCCAGATTTATAACACTCTGTTGCACTCCTAAATTCGTATTCAAATTCAAACAAATCAAGAAATTTACACAACAACGAATTCATGTGATGACCATAACTCTCATGAGTGCCAAATGGATCGGGTATCATAGTCAATGGTTTATTTAAGTGCTCCCTTAGCATCTCTTGATTTGGCACATTATCTGGTATTTTTCGCAAACCATCCATATCATCTGAAACTGCAATGATTTTGGTTTTTATACCAGGAGCTATTTTTTTTAATGCATTTACAACAACTGTAGTGCGGAAAACCTCTCCAAAGGTTCCTATGTGGGGTAAACCAGAGGGTCCATAACCAGTTTCAAATATTATTTCTTTTTTATTAGGAAACTCTTGCAATATTTTTTCTGCTTCTTGAAATGGCCAACTTGTCATTATCTGGGTTAAATAATGTATCTTAACTTAAAGTGCTACTAGTTTCAATGGATTTTTAATATAATGATATAGTATTAGTTATTATTAGAAGGTTAAAGATATGTCCACAGGTAGTATACAAACAGATCAATTATTTAAAGGTCTTACAAGGCCTGCAATGCTCTTTGGCGTGAGTTATATGTTTGCAATATTAAACGTCCTGATTTGCATGCTAATTTTCATTAATTCAAATGATTTGAGAGTGATTCTCTTAATGTTACCAGGTATACATGGACTTGGCTATATAGCTTCTGCAAAAGAACCGTTGTTTATTGAATTATTTATGGTAAAATTAGGAAAGTGCTCGAAATGTTTAAATCGTTTTTATCATGGAGCCAATTCTTATGATATTGCTTAATGTTGTGTGATGCTGAGGTTTAGGACTATTCAATCAAAGAGTAAACCTACTCTGAACAGGGAAGTTCACGCTGCTGAATTTATTCCTTATTCTTGCTATTGGAATAGCACAACCTTGATGACAAAAGAAAATTGGTTGGTTAAGGTTATAAAATTAAGTGGCTTTGCATTTGAAACCGCCGATGACGAGGATTTAGTAATACAAAATAATATCAGGAATCAGATGCTCAGAAGCATTTCATCTCCTGCATTTAGTTTGTATTTTCATACTATCAGACGTAAAAAAAATATTTTTTCTGATGAATTTGCAAGTCAAGGTTTGCCGAATTTTTTCGCTAATCACGTAAATCTAAAATGGAGAGAAAAACACGCAACAAGGCAATCATTTATTAATGACCTATACATTACGATTATCCGTAGAGCAGACACAAAAGGAGTAGAATTTTTGTCATATCTACTAAAAAAATTCGGACATGTAACTTCAAAACATGCTTGGGAAAGTGATATGCGTGCCACGTATGAAGATTTAGAGGAAACGACAAATCGTGTAGTGACAAGCCTTAGGAATTATTCGCCTAAAATCCTTGGAGTAAAAGAAACTCCAGATGGTTTGTTCTGTGAAGTAATGGAGTTTCTATCTAGAATTGTAAATTGTGGCTTCGTTACAAATACGCTTTTTCCGCTAAGAACTGAAATATCAAGATACTTACCAGTACATAGGTTATTCTTTGGCCGTAAGATAATACAGGTTGTGACTCATAATAGGAGTAAATATGCTGGAATAATTAGTATCAAAGAATATGGAAATCATACTTCTGCAGGAATGCTTGATTCGTTTTTACAACTTCCTTACGAGTTTATAATTACGCAATCTTTTCAATTTATAAACAGGCAAATGGCGATTGGAAAAATGCAGATACAGCAAAATCGAATGATACAGTCTGCAGATAAAGCTATTTCTCAAATAGCAGAAATTTCTCAAGCGCTTGATGACGCAATGAGTGGTAAGATTGCCTTTGGTCAACATCACCTGACTATTTTATGTATAGAAAAAAGTCCTAAATCATTGGATAACGCTCTGTCGTTGGTAGAATCAGAGCTTTCTAATTGCGGTGTTTATCCTGTCCGTGAGAGAGTTAACCTTGAACCAGCATTTTGGGCGCAAATTCCTGGTAATTTCGATTATATAGTGAGAAAAGCTACAATAAGTAGTCTTAATTTGGCTGGATTTGCATCTCAACATAATTATCCTACTGGCAATAAATTCAATAACCACTGGGGAGATGCTGTTACAGTTTTTGACACGACATCTGGTACTCCATTTTTTTTCAACTTTCATATAAGGGATGTTGGACACACTATGATAATTGGCCCAACTGGTGCTGGTAAAACTGTTTTAATGAATTTCTTGTGTGCCCAAGCGATGAAGTTTTCTCCAAGGGTATTCTTTTTTGACAAAGATCGCGGTGCAGAGATTTTCTTAAGAGCACTTGGTGGTATCTATACTGTAATAGAACCAAGAACTAAAACAAATTTTAATCCTTTGCAACTTGATGACACCTCTGATAATAGAACATTTTTAATGGAGTGGATAAAGTCTTTAATTTCGGTATATAATGATAAATTTACTTCAGAAGATATTGCACGAATTAATGATGCAATTGAAGGAAATTTTAAATTAAGAAAAGAAGACAGATTCTTGAGAAACCTTGTACCGTTTTTAGGGCTTGCAGGTCCTGATACTCTAGCTGGAGCAATATCTATGTGGCATGATAATGGTTCTCATGCTGCAATATTTGACAATAAAGAAGATTTGCTAGATTTTTCACGAGCAAGAGTATTTGGTTTTGAGATGGCTAGCTTGCTCAAAGATCCTGTTGCCCTTGGACCAGTATTGATTTATTTATTTCATAGGATTAGTATATCTCTTGATGGCACTCCATCCATTATCGTTCTTGATGAGGCATGGGCATTAATAGATAATCCAGTTTTTGCACCCAAGATAAAAGACTGGTTGAAGGTACTGAGAAAACTAAATGCTTTTGTGATTTTTGCTACTCAGAGTGTTGAGGATGCAAGTAAAAGTGCTATTAGCGATACGCTTGTACAACAAACAGCGACACAGATTTTTTTACCAAATCTGAAAGCTACTAGTGTCTATCGGGATGTTTTTATGTTAACTGAACGTGAATATATATTAATCAAGCACACAGATCCAAGCACTAGATTCTTTTTGGTGAAACAAGGAGTTAATGCTGTAGTAGCTAGAATAGACTTAAAAGACCTGGATGATATAATCAACGTATTATCCGGACGTGCAGAAAGTGTTCTATTGTTACACGATATATTAAATGAAGTTGGGGACAACCCAAAAGTATGGTTGCCTATATTTTATCAGAAGGTAAAAAATGTTTAAGACTAAGCTGTCATTGCTATTAATTGCGATATTTTTACTAAATATAGACTTTTTACTCTCATATCCAGTGCTTGCAGATGGAGTAAGTGGTACTGACAAGACAGAATTTGTTAGCGGATTTAATTCTACTGGCAGTTTCAGTCGTGCCTCTAATCCTGACTGTGGAGCGTTTAAGACAGGTGCAGCAATCGCTGGGATAGCAATTGCTATTGGTGCAGTATGGACTGGCGTTATTTTGATCGTCTCTTCTGCTGGTTTATTTACTGCTTTTGTTATTGTTGGTATGATAGCTGCAGTTGTTGGAGTCTGGAAAGCAATAGGGGGGCTTGTTGTTTGTGAGCATAGTTTTGTTAGACACCCAGTTGCACGTGACCATGATGGAAAATATAAAAACTTTAAATTAAAAGATACAGGTTATAGTGTCCACACAGATAAAAATTATCAAAAAGAAGACGAATATTTTTCTGCATTACAAGGAAAATCAGGAAAAGATGGAAAACAAACAGAAAAAGAGATTTTAGACTCTAACAACTCAGATACTATGAATAACGAATATAGGAATTATTTTTGGCCCAAAAATGGAGTGCAATACAGTGAATATATAGAAGTATGTCATCGAAACCCCTTAACGTTTGGTAATCTTTTTAGTGATATAGACTTTGATGTTAGAGAGAAGGACACTGGATACGTAGATGGGTCATGGTCGCCAAAAGTTGATGGTGAACTGAAATGTGAAGTTCTTAAAGCTGGGCAAAGCGAAACCATACATGGAGCTACATTCAAAGCAGTGAGAAAAATGGGCAGGTTGTGTGTGGAGCTGGCAAGTGTGAGAATGCTTGGTATCGAAATGACTCCTTGGCCGCAAGGGGTTGATATGGGATGCACGGAATTACTACCTGACCCGCTTGCTCCTATGTGTGAAGAATCTGTGATGATATTCAAAAACAAGGATGGTACAGGGAAGGAAGACATTCCTATTGGCAATGATGATAACTATAAAACTACTATCAGAAACAAAGAAAAAGAAGGAAAAATTTTTGTAGGTTACAACAATAAAGGCTGTTTTAGCTCGTATGTCTCTGAAGCTTGCTACAATCAGGCAGGGAGTAAATCATTAGCTCCTCTTCCCATCACTTCTATGATAGTGCAATGCATTAAGGAATCGTTAGATAATTTAGTTGCAGGTATTGATTCAAGTGGCAGCCCACTTAACGATCAAAATGGACATAACAAGGGCAGTTTCTTATCTGTAGCACAGAAAAAGCTAAAAAATACCGTAACTGCTGTCCTAGTTTTGGCTTTAATACTGTTTTCTATAAAAGCTATGTCTGGTGGAGTTCGCAGTCCACAAGAGATGTACATGTTGATTATTAAATTCGCTTTAGTGATTTATTTTACAACAGGCAGTACCATGTCTCATTACTATGGAGAATTAACTCGTCTCTCAAATGGTTTGTCAGAAATAGTGCTGAAAGCTTCATCTGAAAGTAAAGGTATATGTAACTACAAAGCAGAGGATTATGAATACGATCGTGCAGGAAAGAAGGTATCTTACAGTTATCTCGCTCCTTGGGACAGGCTTGATTGTAGGATTCTATTCTATTTAGGAGCACCTTTAGAAGGGATTGGTGGCAAAATTGGTACTGGAAGTGTTGTAACGTTAGCAATCTTGCTTGGTGCTGCCCCTGTCTTGTTAGTTGCAGGTTCGATAATCGGTATTATTTTCGCTGGTGGACAAATTTTAGTAGCCATTGTCTGTATATTTATGGCCGTTTTGATGATGATGGTTATTTTGTGGCTGTGCTATGTATTTATTTTATCTCTAGTTGCTTTAAGTGTAATCGTCATCTTATCACCTTTGTTCATTCCTATGGTTTTATTTCAACACACCAAAGGATATTTTGATGGCTGGGTAAAAGAATTAATCACCTATAGCTTATACCCGGTTATCCTTTTTGCGTTTCTATCTTTTATGTTTATAGCATGTGACAAAATCTTTTACAGGGGTCTGAGTTTTGAGCAAGACAAGGAATATGAGGACAAATTAAGGGCCTCAGGTAGTAGCAAGAAACAATGGTTTAAGCTGAAAAAAGGAGAATGTGCTAGCAATCCAAATACTTTAGCATGCATGCTGCAAGAGTGGAAATGGGAGAAGGCTGCGCTACTTGGTCTGGTTGATTTTAAGTACGTTGAATTTAGTAATTCTATACTTGGAGAATTACTGAAGTTATGTTTAGTACTGTTTTTATTTTACCACTTTTTAACTATTCTTCCTGGTATGGCTGCCGAACTTGCTGGTAACTATAGATCAGCACTTGGATCAGGTCATACACCTGGACAAATGGTGGGCAAAGCTTTATCTGCTGCCAAAGCTGCTGCTGGAGGTGTTGGTCAAGCTGCTGCTGCGGCTGTCAAGAAGGCAAGAGGTACTGGTGGAGGAGGTGGAAATAGTGGTAAAGGTTCCAGCGAAAAGATTAACTAAGGTGGCGGTGATGCTAGTTAAGGTAAGTAACAGATGCTTAAACGTTTAAGTAACCAAAACTTGGGTAAATTGTGCATAAGTTTTGTGGTGCTTTTTTTATTGTCTGGATGCGGGGAGGATAACTGTATTAAGCCAGAAAATTTATCAGGTTTGCGTGAAAAACTAGATATAGTGTCAACAGAGCAGAAGTGGGTTGATTCCGGTGTTTACATCTCAGATGGGATAAGAAGCGTAACAGAGATTAATATAGTGCCTAGTAAGGTTAATTTTTGTCCTAAGCAGTATACAGATTTTGCAATTGGGCCTGGGAGAAATGACGTTACATTACCATTTGCACTTGAAGCTGGCGATACGATAAGCTTTAGTGTTGTTGGAAGTAAAGTGTGTAAAGATAAAGAGAGTGAGACAAAAATCAGGTATGTGAAAATCGACGAAAAGTGTAGCGAGCAAGAAACGGAACATTTTGCACATGTTTTAAATCAAGAGAAATGCCAAGGCGGCAAGGATGGGATATGTCCTAATAAATATATAATAGGCGATGCGCAATGGTTGAGTGGAAGAGAGTACTGGTTTTCGAAGTTAGATCAAGATGAAAGAAAAAAGGAAATTGAAAATATTATTCACTCTATGAAACAAGGAGAAAATATAGATTGCAGCAAGCTTTCAGAGAGCAGTGCAAGTAAGATAGATACGCGCATTTTAAATTTACTCTGTAAACGTATATGTAAATTTTCTTCTGGTAGCGGAAACAAAGATTGCGTGTATATTGAATACAATAGTATAGAGGGTGAGGTATCCCGGTCTGATGATGTTAACGCTATTAGTAACATACTGAAAAAAAAGCAGGTAAAAACTGACATTACATTTCTAAAAGTTGGTATGGATAATGAAACTCTTGAACACATTCCAAGTGGTGGTTTATGTACTAGTTGTGATCATAAGATGGAGAATGACCATCAAATACCAAGTTTAACTTTTAGTCTATGTAGCAGAAATGACAAAAGCTGCTACAATACAAATGACAAAGGCGGGTTCAACATAAGAGTAACAAAGAACCATAGTCTAGAAAACAACTTATATATACACGTTTCTGATAAATTCCCTGAGCATAACCCTGATGAAACCCAGGGAGATATATCTGTGGATATCAGCAAAGTTCATGACATCCAATATATGGAAAGCATAAAAGAAAAGTTAAAAGACAAAACAGGCACCATATATTACGGAATAAGAGACCATGGCTGCGATTATAAAAATGAAGGTCAGTTTAGCATTAACCTCACAACTAAAGAGCCACCTACAAGAACTTTTAGTGCAATCTATAATTTTTTTGACGAAAAAGTAAAAACTGCATTTTTTGGTTCCAGCTATAAAGACCCCAACGCGATTCACTCTGATATTAGTCCTGTAAAGTCTCTTTATGAAAGTTTTATAAAATCAAGCAGAACAAACACCATTAGATCTACGATAATATCGCTGTTAGTATTATACATAACCTTATATACCCTTTACTACTTTTTTGGTTTAACTCATATTTCTATATATGAGTTTCTAATTATATGCGTAAAGATAGGAGTTATTACCCAGCTGCTGCAGGACAACAGTTGGAATTTTTTTTATAACAATGCATTTTCTATTTTTATTAACACCCCAAAACAGTTAATAGAAATAGCAAATTTCAGAGGCACTACTTCAAATGTTTTTGAGTTTCTTGATTTGCCGCTCAATAGGTTCTTGTCATCGCATTCAGTATTGTTAATAGTATCTCTTATATTTTCTGGCCCTTTGGGCATTGTATCTTTTTGCTTGGTGATTTGGGGTTTAATCACAGTGAGCTTATCCATTTTTAATGCCTTATTTTCTTTTATTACATCTATAGTGATAGTTGCGTTATTGCTATCTTTAGCGCCTATCTTTATTATTTGCCTCCTATTTACACGTACTAGGCATATGTTTCACAATTGGGTTAAAAATTTAGCAAGATTTGCGATTCATCCAGTAGTGCTTTTAATTTTTATATCACTGATAAGTCAAGTTATGGATTATATCATATATTCAGTATTTGATTTTGAAGTCTGCTCTACGTGTATACTTAGTATTAACCTAAAGATTTTTAACCCTTGTATCTTCTATGGTTATGCTTCCAAATATACACCTAATATTACCGCTATGATGGCTTTTGTTATTTTGGGGCACGCTATGAAGGCTTTAGTTAAAGCCTCTTCTGCAGTATCTGACTCATTGTTTGGTGTTTATGTGGCAAGCGAACCTGGAAAACAATATCAACAAAGCTTGCTGGGAATAGTAGGGTTAGATGAACAAAGCGTTCAAAGAAGACATGGAGGAGGGGGTTCTTCTCAACAGTCAGGTGCATCAAGACCTCAAATACCGCAAAGGGCTCAAGGACCTCAAGGACCTAAGATACCTACAGGAGGCCCACAATGATAAGTAAAAGATCACTATTATTGATACTATGTTTCGCAATCACTGGTTGTAACATGGATTGTGTCGAACCTGGGTTGCAGAGCAGAAATATCAGCGTTAATGTGGATGTTCCAGTTCATAAAGCAGATGAAAAAGTTAAAATTCATTGGGTTGATTCTGGTCAGATAATTAGCAAGGATGAAGAAATCAAATTCACCCTCGATGGATCAGTAAATTTCTGCCCTTTTAAAGAAGACAAAAATCCAAGGAAAGTACTTGTGCCAGCTGTGTTTTGTGTGGATAACTCAGAACCAGATTACGAGGGAGCTAGAGACATTAATAATGACAAGTTAGCTGACAATTTCGGTCTTGACGAACAAGAAGTGTGTAAAGGCAAAAGGTTCGGAAATGATCAATCCTATTATAGTAAGAGACGTTATGTAGACACTGGAATTAAAGTAAATCCTGGCGACAAGTTAAGCTTTAGCTTAGTTTCCAGAGATATGAAAATTGATTATAACAATCCAGGAGGAAAAGGTACCAGCTTTGATAACAATTGTTATAGCACTGAAACAGGAGATAAAAAAGCTACGATAGAAGACATGCTCAATGGAGGAACGTTTTATTGTGGAGATAATAGTAAAAGGACTACAGTAGAATTTCCGCAGCTTAGCAAAGAAAACATGGAAAAAAGGAGAGTGTTAGTTGGTAACGGCTACACTCCATACGATAATAAGGTGCATTTTAATAAAGATTATGTTAAAAACGAAAGTCCATGGATCAATGGTTCGCTACTCGATTTACGCCGCGCTAAAATAGGATTGAACGAGTTATGTGATGGAAAAAACTGTAGTCCTGATGAGAGAAAAAAGTACAGCTCTTATGAGCTTAACTGTTACTATCAAAATATATGTTACAGCAAAGAGGGTATATGGAACTATAATTTAGGTCAAGCAAGAAAACAGAACTGTGTCTCTTCTATAAGATACGAAAAATATGATAATAAAAACGACAAATGTGATATGTATTCTTATTTAAAGAAAGTGGAAGAAAATGTCAAAGCAGGTAGTTTTACTGAAGATGATAACTCTTGGGCTGAGGCTCTTGTTGCAAAAATTGGTGATCTTGATGATCAAGATACTGCTAAAGGTATTCAATGTTTTCCAGATAATGAAATAGGTGCAAGACAGGGTAATGTGTGTTCACAAATTAGCGATAATTTTGAGGATTTTTCTTTGAAGTTGAATGAGGATTATCCAGTAAATGACAAGGTAACTCCCGATAGCAGTGTGATGCTTGCTATTGCAGACCATGGCTATTATTACCGTAATAGGGGCGGGTACCACGTTAAAGTAACTAGGTCATGTAACTTTGATAGTGGTAAAAAGTTGTATATGTACTTGGGTGATAACTCGCCAGAGGATCCATCTGCACCAGAGACTAATGATTTCAAAAAAGTAGAGAACTTGGATAAAAAAACAGAGGATAATGTGGACTATTATATAATAAATGGAAGTCATTTAACAGATAAAGAATCTAAGAAGATATATTTTGGTATCGATGTAAGAAACGTAGAGAGAGAGGACATCACAGACAAAGATGGCAAATATTATCAAAACAATAAGTACAGTATAAACTTGTTTGTCAAAAAGAAAATTAACGATTCTATCTCATCAACTATAAACGAGATATTTGATTTTGCAACAGGAGGATTTAAAGACAATGTTAAAGATTCATATAAAGGATATATAAAAGGTCTCCTTCAGGGAGTAAGAGCTTTGCTTACTCTATACGTTATATTTACTGTCGTTGGCTATATGCTTGGAACAATACAGCTAAGTAAATTTGATTTCATTGTAAGAATGTTCAAGATAGCATTTATAGCTTTTGCCTTTAGCGATAGAAGCTGGGAACTCTTTGGTACAACTTTATCCAGACTTTTTGTAGATGGTAGTACTTATTTAGTTGATAGCTTTTCTGGCTATATAGGGGAAGGGGGAAGAAAATTTGCATTCTTAGACTTAACAGCGGGAGTATTATTCACAGGAGAAACATGGCTGAAGTTTTTATCATTAATGCTCTCTGGTCCTTTTGGTTTTATTGCTTTTTTGGTAATACTCTACGCTACTTTTATGTTCTTAAAATGCATTATTAGCGCTACATTGAAATATGTAATATCTACTGTTTTAGTAGCGTTTTTATTGTCGTTAACACCTTTGTTTATCGTGTTTATTTTATTTCAACAGACTAAGTCCTTGTTTGATAACTGGATAAAAACACTGGCTCATGTTGCAGTACAACCAGTCATTCTATTTTCATCCCTGTCCCTCTTAAACCAATTGATGTATTCAGTTTTATACAATCTCACGAATTTTTCTGCATGCTATCAATGTTTAATTAGTATCAATTTCTTATCATATGATTTCTGTCTCATAAAATCAATACTACCTCTTGGATATGGCCCTAGCACTAGCGTTGATGTTGCACTCAGTACCGGAGAAAGAACTGGCGGGCACTTTGCAGCATTACCTATAGATCTAGTCCAGGCACTAATATACTTCATTATTGCCAAAGCAATGGAAGCTTTCGTTGATGCATCAGAAGCTATGGCACAAGCAATATTCGGTTCTGGTTGGGGAGTTGCTGGCAGTGTTGGTCAAGTTGCCACAAGCGCATCACAATCTATACTGTCGTCTGTTGGCCTTGATAATAAGACGCAAGGTATGATACAGAACATTAGGCAACAAGTGGGTAAAGATCGGACGGAAGTTGACGTGAAGGATAATTCCGTGAGCCCTAAATCTGAAATACCAGAACAATCAGGTAAGCAAAAAGGTCCTGATAAAAAGGAGAGGGGGAGCTCTAAACCTGAAGCACCAAAACAATCAGGTCAGCAAAAAAATCCTGATGAAACAATAAGAAGTGATCCTAGTGATAAAGCTAAAAACAAGGAAGGAAATGAAGAGGGGTAAGATATGAATGATGTTATGGAGTAACTAATTAAAAAGATATTTTAAGTAAAGTTTTAGAAGTTTATTTCTATATTTGGAAAAAGTTTAGATATGCAATCACGCTTAGGCAAATGTTGGTTTAGGGTATTACTTCTTGCAGCTTATGTGCTGATCATAGGTTGTAGTAAGAACGATATGCCTTTTCCAAGGTGCATATCTGCTGACTATTTCGGTCCTAAACCTATTGCAGTAAGCGCTCATTTTTCAAGCGACCACGATGCGTTTATTCCAGAAGATGGAGAAGTTATTGATCCTGAAACTGGAGAAATTAATTATGGTTTCCACCATAACCAAGTGGTGAAGTGGGAAGATACTGGATTAGAAACCAATGGAGATGACTTAGTGGTACGAGTTAATGGTGCATGGACGTCTTGGAGTAATGACAATAAGAAAGAATCTAAAAGCGGTTATAGCTTGCAAGGCTTGGAACAGCTAAAATATGCAACCAAATTTGAAGATAAACAAAGTGACAACAGCTTACCTGACTTTCACTTAGTTTGTAATGATTATAAACCTAGCATACAAAAATTTTCAAGTAAGCCTAATGCAAGTTGCACTGTAAATTGCAAGTGCATTAATGAAGATGATAGCGCAAACACAGTATCACGTGGTGCTCCATGTTGGTTTACCAACGGTCATGGTGCTTATCTTTTATTTAGAAGAACTTTTACAGATACAGATGGTAAAAAGACCATGGAACCAGATCCTAACGAAAATCTGAAATCTATGCGCAACCCTGAATCTCCCACTGTGCATCTAGGTTACAATTCCTTAGCAGAAAATGGAAGCGGGCTTTTTACTTTAAAAGGAAATAACACGGGATTAAAGGACAGGAATTGTGATCAGGTAAAGTTAGAAAAAGGATGGAAAATATATGTAAAAATATTAGATAGACATTACTTAGATAATGTAGGTGGCTACTCTTTTGAATTTTTGAGCGGAGTGCGAAAACCAAGTGACTCTGGATTTTTTGATTATATTTATCACTACCTAAAATGTGTGTTATTAATCAACAAGAATTGTGAAAAACATTTTGACAGTAACGACCCTGCAGCTGCACAAGCTATGTTCGAAAATATAGCTGAAAAAAGTACGAGCTTTCACAATTTTGTTCTTTCCTTGCTTGTTCTATTTGTAATGATTTTATCGCTTCTTTATCTTTTTGGCATGATACGAGAAACTAAGCCTGATATGCTCATCAGAATGATGAAAATCACTCTAGTAATAGTGCTTATATCTCCTGGAAGTTTTAGATTTTTCTATGATCATTTTCTCGTTTTATTCATCAAAGGCCTTGAACAATTGATAAGCATAATTACTAATTTTGCTCCCAACATGAACAACGGAAGTATTGCTCAAGGAGATGAAGCTAAGTTGTTTAGCTTCATGGAGGACATGTTCAATAAGTTTTTTGCTTATTCTGTTTGGAAAAAGTTTGCAGCGTTTTTACATTACCAAATGTGGGCAAGCCTCCTTATGATACCGGCAATTCTCATAGGAATCGTTTTATATTTTCTGCTATGTTTATATGCTTACATAATATTTCTCTCTGGCTTTATGGGTATAGCTTTTCTTATAGCTATCATGCCATTGTTCCTGATCTCTATTTTATTTTCACCGCTGAAAAGTCTGTTTGATGGATGGATAAAATTCTGTATTAGTTTTTGCTTGCAATCGATCATGATATTTACTCTGCTGTCATTGCTGGCTGCAATTATAATGAACACCTTTTATAGGCAATTAGGTTTTACTGTATGTTACAATAAATGGTTCGAGGTGAGACTATGTGCTCCAAAATGGGTGTTTGGCGGTTTTTGTATCGTTGATAAGCAGTACTTTGGTTGGACCCCAGGGCAAATTTTCGTACCTTACACTCTTGGAGAAGCTTCTCCGCTGAACGTAGATAAGAACATAGAAGGTATAGAAAAGATAAGCAGAGAAGGTGGTACAATAAAGTTTACTGGAGGCGCTGGATATATCCCTCTTCCACCGGATTATATTGAAAAAGGCTTTCGTTATATAGATTACCCTTTCTTTAATCCAATTCCTGGCACTAAAAATAATCCAGCAGACCATTATATAGCAGAGAGTGATATGGTAGTAGATAATAGCTGTAGTGCGAAAGATTTAGTGCGTTTAACAAATAGTTTATCCCATGCGTCAGAAAAGGCTGATATCCTATTGTTAATCAACAATATAGAAAAAAAGATAGGTAGTATGGATAGTGAAATAACAAAGCACTACTGTCAATCTATACAAGATGGAACCGAATGCAACAATTATCGAAAGATGATAAATGATTATAGAAATGGTATCATAAGACTAGATCTAAAAAGTAAAATAAGGTCTTTAGTGGAAAAGGTGATGGAAAGTGATAAAAGCTGTAAATTGGAAAATTTCTCTGACTTAAATCAAGATTATCAAAATAATAGCGATTACCAAAGGGTGCAAGACATACAGAGAGGTTATTTAATCAATGCAGGGGAAATCTTTGTATTATTCTTGCTTTCATTTTTAATGTTCTCCCTGCGCGAGTTCGTACAACAAATGGGCTCAAGTATTGCCGGTGGTGGATACAGCGTTTACAGCATATCTAGTATGTATCAAGCATCACCTTTGACTGGCTTAGCAGGAGAATTAAAACATTGGTGGCAAGATTTTGCTGGTGGAAAACTAGAGTCTGTAGGCAGTTGGGCTACTCATTTACCAGACAGATTAGCTGGAGGTGCAGCTAATCTAGTGGGCAGGATACCAGAAGTTGGAGGTGTGCTGAAACATGCTATTAATGTGCCACGTAAATTTGTAAGTGCCACTATTGAAGCAACAAAATTTCTAACTTCGCCTAAAAATGATGTTGATAAGCTTGAAGAAAAAATTTACAGGGCATTTGGAGTTGATAAAGAAGATATTGCACATAGAAGGATTAACAGATATTTGGAATATTATAAAGGATACGTGGGATCACACTTGGGCTATACGATAGAAGATGCTATGAAGTTTACTTGGAAGCATGGCCTTGATTCTATAGGAAAGCATGGCTATGATCATAACCTACTCTATAGGGCGAAAGAATATAGGCGGGAATTCCTTGAAAGGCTTCATGATTACACCATTGGGCGTAAGAGAGAACCAGAGAGAGATAAGGATGAGGGTAGTAACAATCAATCAAGTGTGCCAGATCCAAAACAAGGCGAGAGCCAGCCAAATGAATCAATAAAAAGAGGTGTACCAGATGAGCCAAGAGAAAGAAGTGGGGATGAGGGTAACAATGAAGACTAGTAAAAAAAATTTCAAAGGTCTTGATTATTATGAATTGCAGCAAGACGATGATGGCAATATAAAGTTAAATGACTATGATGACATCTTGAATGCGCGCAGAGCAAGAGTGGATCTATTATTAGATAATACATTGCCAGATAACGACATCGACTTCGTTAAATTGAATAAAGCTTTGAGTGAGAAATTCATAGATAATCATGAGTTATTATCCGAATTTGATAAGGAAGATAAAGAAATTGTGCAAGAAGAACTTAAGGTGTTTAGTATTTTAGAAAGCCTTGAAAACCTTGAAAACGTGAAAAGTGAAGATTTATTAGAGGTTAGCTTATTACTATCAGATCTTAGCTTTATAGAGAGAAATGTTGTACTGAATACCGATCAGAATTCTGATCTCACAAAGCTTAAAAGTCTATTTATTGAAAAAAAATCATCTGGTGAAGAATATAGTGATGAAGAATGTAAAGATTTCCTCGATGATATAGATAGAATCAATACTATAATTAAGTTAGAGTTAGAAAGCAGAATTGAAAGGATGAATCACGATGAAAGAAATGATTATGGTGATTTACAAGATGAGATTGGTCAAGCAATAAATGCAACAGGCAAATCAAAAAAAAATAACTGATGAGCTTGTGTTTTTCTTACAAGCAACTCGATAGCTTCTCTCTATTAAACTGCTAAAGCCATATTGACATTAATCATATAGTATAAATAATTAATTATTTTGGAGGTTATTTAGTATGCTGCGTATTATTGCGGGAAAATATCGCGGAAGGAAAATAGCCACAGGTAAGCATTTAGCTGCACGGCCAACTATGAGTGTTGTCCGAGAAGCAATATTTAGTATACTTTCCTCAAGAAAACCTATTTATAACTTGAATGTACTTGATTTATTCTGCGGAAGTGGCTCTTTTTCATTTGAAGCGCTTTCTCGCGGCGCTAATCATGCATTCATGGTGGATTCAGATTATTACAATTTGCAATTGCCTAAAAAAACAGCAGAAGATTTTGGAATTACGGACAATGTCACGCTAATTTGTTGCAGTGCTAACAAATTGCCACAACCTATTTCAAAATGCGACATAGTTTTTATAGACCCGCCTTACAATAGCAATCTGGTTGAATCAACTTTAGATGGATTAGCTCACTCAGGCTGGTTAAGTAATGATGCATTGATAATTCTAGAGATTAGAAAAAATGAAGGTTTTGAGTGCAATAAAAACTTCAGTATAATCTTGGAACGTACCTACGGTATAGCAAGAATAATTTTTCTTTTTCTATTAACTTGAACTTGCATATACTTTTCATTGATGAGTTCCAGTTCTATTTCCGTCAATTTTCCAAAGAAACCACTTTTTCTGTACTTCTCTAGATCAAAATTTTTATTAAATTCATAGTCTATTAAATATTCACGTGCTTCTTCAATAAATTTATTTTCTTTTTCTTCATACTTTTTTATACTACCGTTATCTTCATGATAAACTAAATGTTCTTTGTGATCAGCATGAATATTTTTGTTCTTACACTCCGTGTTTCAAGGATCGTGTTCAAGTACTTTTCTACCAATAATCAATAGCTTATAAGAAATTTCCTATGATTCCTTTTAAGCGAGTTTTGAATTTTTGAAATGTCATGACATTGTTGATACGTTTATCAAGAAACGATAAAGTATCCGCAAAATCCTCTGAATAATCATTGATAAAAAAAAGTATCGTACTTAAGTACACTCCAGCTAATATTGCTCTTTTTGTATAGTAGTTAAAATCTGTTGATTGGTCATGAATGCCATACCAAATCGCGCTAATAGTTCTGTATGAAAGTTTACTAGAAAAATATGTATTTTTTGGTGATACCGAGAATGATAAAACATTTTTTAAAAGTTCTCTATAATTCGGTAGCTTAGCGTAGTTTGAAAGGCGTATTTGAATAGCTAACTTTACTCGCTCTCGCACTTTCATGTCTTCTAAATTGGAGTTTCTTAGTTCAGCTTCCATTGAGCTATTTAAGTCCTCTGCTATGTGCTCCAAAGCGCTATATATTCCATTCTGAAATTTGCAAAAGCTACTAGCTAGATTAAGGTCTGTACACACCTTTAATAGGGTTTCATCGCTTATCCCTTCAAATGGAATAACCCTAATTAGCTTATCTATTATTAACTTTATTTCATCTTGTTCCACGCAACATTATACTAAACAGCATGTGTGATTGTACCTGAGATTTTCAAACATTCTACAAAATGCTTCACCACGTTCCTCGAAATTTTTCCATTGATCAAAAGAAGCACACGCGGGAGAAAGTAATATAGTTACTTCTTCTTTGCTATTTAAGGCCTCTTCAAAAGCTAGTTTAAGTGCGTTTTTCAAATTGCAACATTTTACAAAATCTACTTTATTCTCCATAGTGTTTGCAAAGGCTTCGGTTGATTCCCCAATAAGAAAAGCTTTTCTAATTCTCGTGAAATGCTTGCTTAATGATTCTATTCCGCCTTTTTTGCTTCTTCCACCAACGATCCAATTTATGTTTTCATAAGATAAGATCGCCTTTTCGCTCGACTTTGCATTAGTTGCTTTGCTATCGTTCACGAAAAACACATTTCTTATTTTGCCAAGCAGTTCATTCCTATGCCTCAGTCCTGAAAAGGACTTGATTCCATTGATAATAGTGTTGCTATCTACTCCAAGTAGCTTACATACGGCATATGCGGCTGCTATGTTCTCTGCATTAGATATTAGGTTTATTTTCACGTCGCTTACTGATAAGCTATGATTCTCTAGTTTTAACGAGATCTTCTGGATCTCAGTGCCCCTTTTGTCATCCAAGTAGCTGACACTGGGATCCAGATAATTTCGATCTATACCAGTAATCTGTTCACTATAATCAAGCAAATTGTTACCTGCCAATGATATTAGATCTCTTGCACCACCCTCTGTCATCTGAGTAGTTGGCAATGGTTTTTCTTTTCTGGATTCCAGCGTCACGCGCTGGAATGACATCGGGGAATATGTTACTGAAATTGGAATTTTGTTTCCAGTGAATTTGTTGAATATGTCAGCAGTAATCTCATTGTCACGTCCTATTACGGCAACCTCACTACCGTTTATCAGTTTTAATTTAGTTGCTATGTAGTTCTCCATACTTCCATGCCTATCTATGTGATCTGGTGTAATATTGAGCAGTGCTGAAATGTCCACGTTAATTTCATTCATCAACTCCAATTGAAAAGAGGAAAATTCAATTACATAAATTTCTGCATCTCTTTCTAGATCCAAAACAGGAACGCCTAAATTTCCACCAATAGCTACTTTTTTCCCTGCAGATTTTAATATGTGCCCTATTAGTGATGTAGTGGTTGATTTACCATTTGTTCCTGTGATGCCTATTACCTTCTGGTTCGTAGCTTTAGCTTCAAGAAATAGCTCAATGTCTGATTTTATTTTGCAATCAAATCTCCTTGCAAGTTTTACTATCCAATGTAGCTCTGTTGGCACCCCAGGGCTTAAAACCAATGCACTGATCTCATGCCAATTGTATTCCTTGGGATGAATAAAATTACATTTTTTATTCATCATTTTTGCATTTGCTATTTGCTCTTCATGATCATCCCATGCATATACTCTTGCACCACTCTTTATCAGAGCGTTAATGGCGGATAAACCAGTTTTACCAAGACCAAAAACCGCAACGTTTTGATTTTTGTATTTGTTTAGTTGCACTGCTAGATAACTTATGCGAACCATTTTATAAAGATATCGTACAAACTACAACAGACTTCTTGCATAGATCACAACTGTCATTCAGTAGAAACGAAAAAACTTACTTGACAAGCCTCGCCAGGTCCCTTATCATGAAAGTGAAGGTATTCAGTTATCTTCATCTGTGCAGATTAAACAGCAAGAAAACAACGTAGTTGGCGTCTTATTTTTAATTTTTTGTACTATGTGCACCTTATGTCTTCACAACATTTCTGGGTTTTTACCTACATAAGCTGAAACGCGCTTATAAGTCGTTTAAGACAGTATAGTACGCCAATTTGCAGGATTAGGGAGTGACAATTAGCTAACACGGGATTTCTTTTGCCTTTTTTTCTGCTTAGTAAGTTTCTTAAACATTTTAGCTAAGGTTAGTTGCACTTAAAAGCAGCTAAATTGCAGTGTTTAAGACTTAAAAAACGCCAATA
>NZ_JAPQLL010000015.1:0-17395 GCF_028981865.1 Wolbachia endosymbiont of Drosophila nikananu
ACTTAAAAAACGCCAATACTGAAAATAGACAATGACTAGGGCTTCTTTTGCCTTTTTTTTCGTTTGGTAAATTTCTTAATATTTATAGCTAAACGACAACCGTCATCCCGCTACGTGTTAGCGGCTGAGATACCGTGACGGTATGACGTAGGGCTACAGGTGTCATCTCAGTGCCCCTGTGATGTCATTCCAGTGCTTGGCACTGGAATCCAGCCTTTATTATGCAGCCACTTGGTTGAAATTACGTCTTCTGGATCCCAGTGTCAAGCACTGGGATGACAGGAAGAGAAGGCTACTTGGATGACACCTTGACGATTTGAAGAATCATCATACCGCTACGTGTTAGCGGCTAAAAGATACCGCGAATGAATCGCGGTATGACGGTTCGCGGTGGCATCTCGTCATCCCGCTACGTGTTAGCGGGATCTCTTGTTAGCGGATGAGATACCGCGAATGAATCGCGGTATGACGGTGTAGATGATGGTTAAGTATTCCGCTACGTGTTAGCGGATGAGATACCGTGAATAAATCACGGTATGACGTAGAAGCTATACTTTTATACTCACCAGCTCAGTGTTCAATCTGGATCCAAGTAGTCAGAGCACTGGGATAACAGGGGAAGGGGGCTACTTGAATGACATCCTCCCTTGTGGACTCAAATCACAATGTTCGTACAGTTATGGTGGTATGATATGGAAAAATCTCTAGCCATAAGACACAAAGCCTAATGGAAAAAACTGCGAACGCCAGTGAAAAACATAGCAATTTTATTTTCATTTGCAGCTTTTATCACATCTTGATCTTTCAGCGAGCCACCAGGCTGAATTATAGCTGTAATTCCATGTTTTGCACTTTCTACTATGCTATCTGGGAATGGAAAAAATGCATCTGAAGCAAGCACTGCACCTTTACATTTTTTACCTGCTTTTTTTACTGCAATGTTCACACTATCTATTCTGCTTGTTTGTCCTGCACCGATGCCAATAGCACAACCATCTTTTGCTATAACTATTGCGTTGGATTTCACATGTTTACATATTTTCCAGGCAAAAATAAGATCTTCCTTTTCTTTTTCTGTTGTAGTGTATTCTGTTACTTGTTCTGCTTTTATTGTGTGGTCATTATTTTCTTGCACCAAAAACCCACCAATAACATTTTTAGTTTGGTATTTCACATTTTGTTGGAAAGATTTATGAATAATCACTCTTAAATTTTTCTTTCTTTGCAAAATTTTTAGTGCTTCATTGCTGACTGAAGGTGCTATCACTACTTCCAAAAATATCTCGTTTAATTTTTCTGCTAGCTTTAAATCTATCTCCCGATTTAAAGCGACTATTCCGCCAAAACTGCTTGTTTCATCACACGATAGAGCCTTTTCATATGCCTCTAAAGCATTATCACCAATAGCAGCGCCACATGGGTTATTGTGCTTTATTATCACTGCTGCAGGTTCTTCAAATTCAGAAGTTATGTTAAGTGCAGATTCTATATCTACTATATTATTATAACTCAGCTCTTTTCCATGTATTTTTTCCAACGGATATTTGGTAAATTGATTGCTATAAAATGCAGCTTTTTGATGGGGATTTTCACCATACCTGAGTTCTTGTACTTTATGTCCATATAGTGCAAAAAACTCTGGCAACTCATTATTTTTACTCTGGGATAAAAACCAACTGTGAATATTAGAGTCATAGTGTGCAGTGAGAGCAAATGCTTTGGTTGCTAAATGTTTTCTATATTCCAATGTTGTTCCATTGTTATTTTTTATCATCTCAGCTTTTAGTGCTTCGTAGTCTTGAATGCTAGAAATAACTGAAGTAAAACGAAAGTTTTTTGCTGCAGCTCTAATTAACGCCACTCCGCCGATATCAATTTGTTCTATAATTTGATCTTCATTTGAGCCGCTACTTACTGTCTCCCAAAATGGGTATAGGTTAGTTATAAGCAGGTCTATTGGCTCAACACCTAGATTTTGCATTTCCGTTTTGTGCTTTTCTCTATTGCAAAGTATTCCTCCATGAATTTTAGGGTGTAAAGTTTTTACTCTACCACCCAGTATCTCTGGAAATTGTGTGTAATCTGAGACCTCTTGTGTTTTTATTCCGGCATCAGATAGCGCTTTATAAGTATTTCCCGTTGAGAGAATTTCTGTTTGTTGCTGCATTAAAAACGATGCAAGATCAATTATATTCGTTTTGTCGTATACTGATATTAAAGCTCTTTTTATTTTCATTTTTGTACAGAAAGTCTTTTAAGATTATATCTAAGAAAAAGGAATTTGCCTATATATAGCTACTACGTCATACCGCCGTGGTATTCACAGCTGTATGAACATTGTGATACAAGAGACCAAGAAAGATGTCATCCCAGTGCCCAGACACTGGGATCCAGAAAACTTCACTTTAAATGAGCACACCAGGTGGCTGTACAATAGAAACTGGATTCCAGTGTCAAGCACTGGAATGACACCATCTACTACTCAAATTACCTGCAAATTGCAATGTTCGTACACCAAAACGCGGTATCTTGTTGTAGATTCCGCTAACAAGCAGCGGAATACCAAATTGTAGAAGTTGCTTTAGCCCTCCTAACCTTCCCTTCAAAGCAGTCTATTCTATAAATTTTTTTACCATGCTTGATTTCAAGCCACGAATAAAATCTTCAATACTGCAAGGATTTCTCCCTTCCATTTGTACAACTTTAGGAATTAAAGTGCCACCTTTTAAACTTATGTGCATATTATCATTAACGATCTTGCCTTGTTCTGAAGCGAGAGCTTCAAAGTCAGCATTAAGTATCCTGATACGTTTATTCTCTATCTTGATGAACGCTTTTGGGTAAAATGCTTTAACCTTTCTATAAGCAACCTCACAAGCATCACTTGCATAAATTTTATAATCTTCCACTTTGTCAGCGTAACATGCATCATTATCGTTCTGTTTTAAGGGAACCTGTTTTTCAATTTCGTTTAGCACTTTCAGCAGTAAATCACTGCCTAATTCAGACAATTTATCATGCAATGTCTTGTAGTTATCGTTCTTTTCGATAAGAAATTTTTCCTGTTTTAAAACAGGGCCGGAATCTAATCCTTCATCCAATTGCATAATGCTAACCCCGGTTTCTTGATCTCCTGCTAAAATTGTGTGCTGTATCGGAGCTGCACCACGCCACCTTGGTAGTAATGAAGGGTGAATATTAATACAACCATATTTAGGAATATTCAAAATTTCTCTTGGAAGTATCAATCCATACGCAGCAACAACTGCAACGTCTGGTTTGAAATTTCTAAATTTTTCTTGCTCTGCCGAAAACTTTAGAGAGATAGGAGTACATACCTCTATGTTACTTTCTTTAGCGATAACATGTACTGGAGATTTCGTTGGCTTCTGCCCACGTCCTGAAGGTTTTGGAGCCTTAGTGTATACTGCTACCACTTCGCTCTTTGATTTCAGTAACAAGCTCAGAGAATTAACAGCAAATCCTGGTGATCCCATGAAAATAATTCTCATGGTGTTTTTGCTTTAAGAATTCTCCGCTAGTTTACCACTTGCAGCTTCTACTAATTTGGCAAAATCATCCTTATAATTAACGGCCATCTCAGCAAGAATTTTTCTATTTAAATCAATGCCGGCAAGTGTAAGACCATGCATAAACCTACCATAAGTAAGCCCATGCTCTCTTGCTGCTGCATTAATACGTATTATCCATAAGCTACGAAAATCACGTTTACGGGTTCTTCTGTCTCTGTAAGCATATTGCAGTGCTTTTTCAACTCTTTGTAATGCAATTCTATAACAGCTTTTTGCACGTCCTCTATAACCCTTTGCCAGTTTCAATATTTTTTTATGACGAGCGTGAGTAGTGACTCCACGTTTTACCCGAGCCATTTTATTTTACCTCCATTTTGTTAAATACCATAAGGCATATAAAGCTTAACTATACGCGAGTCAGATTTACCAAGAATCGTTGTACCGCGCTGATTACGAATATTAGATTTGCTTCTCTTTACCATGCCATGCCTTTTGCCTGACTGAGTAGAAATGACTTTACCCTTAGCTGTAAGGTGAAAGCGCTTTTTAACAGAAGATTTGGTTTTTAATTTTATTCTCTTCATATTCCAAATAAATTTACAAACACTACTATTGAGTTCTTTAATAGTAATTAAGCATTAGTATAAATAATTTTATTAAAGAATCAAATTAAAATTGTATATTAAAGGAGTTTAAAAGTAATTATGCCCAATATGTGTGTTATACCTTCTTTATTCCCAAGTGGCAACAATACTTGCCTCATTTTAACACTTTCACTTTCTTCCTCTTCATTGATTGGGCATTTACTCTCTATTACAGTATCAAGTTTATCAATGACTGCATCTATTTTATATAGTCGCAAAAATGGTGCATCAATTGCATACTTATTATCAATGCGCGTCTTTTTCTCAAAACCATAAAATTCAACAGCCTTTTCTCCTGCATTTTCACAAATATAACCTTGATCCTTGACTTCAATGATAAAACAATGCTGCCACGACCCCATTATTTCTGCAGTGTCTATTTCGTGCCTTTCTGGCCAATCTCTGTCTGGTCCTTTTATGTCACTCCAGTGCTCAGTTACCACATTTGCTATTCTTTTTTCTTTGCCTACATAAATTTCCATTCCAATTTCCACATATAAAACACAGATATGAGGTAAATTTATCGTGAATATATTGATTTTTTCTTACCACAAGGTGCATGTTACTAGAAGTTCTGAGATCTATAGCTAAAGTGGCTTAGGTTTACCTACAATTTGAAAAACAACAAATTCGTCATTCCGCTACTCGTTAGCGGAATCTATGCTGAGATACCACGGCGGTATGACGTAGGGAAACCTTTCTTGAGTTAGCTATAGAGAGTGGTATTGATTTTATTTCCATTGCAGCTTATTATTCATGGATAATCTCAATAAAAATAATGAAGTTAAGTAAAATCAGAGAAAGATTTATAAAATTTTTTATAAGTAATGGCCACGAGCAGGTTTCTTCTTCTCCTTTGATTCCAGAACATGACCCAACACTCATGTTTACAAATGCTGGTATGGTGCAGTTTAAAAATATTTTTACTGGTGCTCAAAAAACTGAAATGAAACGTGCTGTCTCAAGTCAAAAGTGCCTAAGAGCAGGTGGTAAACACAACGATCTTGAAAATGTTGGCTATACAACTCGGCATCACACATTTTTTGAAATGCTCGGAAATTTTAGCTTTGGTGATTACTTTAAGGAAACTGCGATAGAATTTGCGTGGAAATTTATCACTAAGGAGTTATCTCTTGATAAAAACAGACTATCCATAACCGTCTACCATACTGATGATGAGGCGTACGAGATTTGGCGTAAGATAAGTGGCTTTTCAAGTGATAAAATCATAAGAATTACAACGGATGATAACTTTTGGAGTATGGGAAGCACTGGTCCATGCGGTCCATGTTCTGAAATTTTTTATGACCATGGGAGTCCTAATTTACAAGACGACGATAGAATTGTTGAAATCTGGAATCTGGTATTCATGGAGTTTAACAAAGATGAAGAAGGTAATTTACACAAATTGCCAAAAAAATGCATCGATACTGGAATGGGTCTTGAGAGAATAGCTACTGTAATGCAAAATGTCCATGATAACTATGATATTGATCTATTTTCTGCTCTGATCAATAAATCTCAAGAGTACTGTGGAAGAACGGAAAATAAAATAGCGCATAAGATCGTAGCAGATCATCTTCGCGCGGCTGCATTTCTCATCGCAGAAGGAGTGCTTCCTGGAAATGAGGGCAGGAATTACGTATTACGCAGATTAATTAGGAGAGCCACACGTTATATCCACCTGCTTGGATATAATGATTCTCTACTCCATCGCATTTTTCCGGCGCTGATAGATAGCACGAGTTCGGCTTATATGGGAGATGTTTATCCTGAATTAGTCAGAGCCAAAAGCTTAATAGAAACGACGTTAAAATCAGAGGAAGAAAACTTTAAAGACACTTTGATGAAAGGTATCAATCTCCTGGAGAAATTCACTACAGATTTAAAATCGGGCGATACTTTGCCTGGAGAATCAGCATTTAAGCTATATGACACCTATGGGTTTCCTTTGGATATTACACTTGATGTTTTAAAAGAGAAAAAAATAAATTTTGACCAGAAGGGTTTTGATAATGCAATGGGAGAACAAAAAGAGAGAGCACGTGCTAAATGGGCTGGATCTGGTGAAAAATCTGTTGAGCAAGTATGGTTTGATTTGATCAATAAATTTGGCAAAACAAAATTTGTTGGTTATGAGTTCAATGAAGTAAGTGATGCGAAAATACTAGCTATAGTTTCCTATAAAAATGAAGTAATTGATTCTGCAAAGGAGGGAGAAAAGATAACCATTATACTTGATAAAACACCTTTTTATGGCGAGTCAGGTGGACAGGTGGGAGATACTGGCAGTCTGATCAAATCTGATAGAAGTATTATTATAGTCGAGAATACCAATAAGGTTAATGACCTATATTTGCACAGATGCATAGTTAAATCTGGCTCAATGTGTAAAGGTGATACAGTTGCAGCAAGCATTGACAAGGAAAGAAGGCAAACCTTAAGAAGAAATCATTCGGCTACGCATCTTCTGCACTTTGCATTGAGGAAAATCTTGGGTGATCATGTCACTCAAAAAGGTTCCCTAGTTGCACCAGATAGACTGAGATTCGACTTCAGCCATAACACTCAAGTGACTCAAGATCAGTTATTCTGGGTAGAGGATATGGTAAACTCTCTAATCAGAGAAAATCTTTCTGCATCTACAAAAATTCAAAGCATGAATCAGGCAATAGACGAAGGAGCCATGGCGTTGTTTGGTGAAAAATATGGTGATCAGGTGAGAGTTGTAAATATTGGAGATTCGAAAGAGCTATGTGGTGGCACGCACGTTGAACATACTGGAGAAATCGGTTTATTTAAGATAGTAACAGAAAGTTCTGTTGCTTTTGGAGTGAGGAGAATTGAAGCTTTAACTGGTCAGGAAGCAATTAATTATGTACGTGATAATGAAATTAACTTAAAAAAAGTTGCAGAATTCGTAAAAGTGCCAGTAAGTGAAATAACAAGCAGATTAAGTGTTTTAAGTCAAGAACACAAAAAATCCGAAACCGAAATAAGAAACCTATATAAAAAGCTTGTGAGTGCAGAGAATATAAAAAGCACTGAAATAAATGGAATAAATTTTATAAGCCACACTTTCACTGATATTCCAGCAAATGTAATAAGAGAGTTTGTTTTGCAGCAACAAAAACCAAAAACGGTAATAGCTTTCACGGCAACAGAAAAAGATAAAATAGTCTTGATTATTAAAGTAAGTAAAGATTTAATCAATAAGATTAGCGCAAAAGAACTAATATCAATAGCAGTTGAAAAGAACTGTGGTGGGAATGCTGAACTTGCACAAACAGGCTGTGATAGCAATAAAATAGATGATGCCATTACAGCTATTTATAGCAAAATAACCGCTTCTAAGCACTCTACGTCATACCGCCGCGGTATCTCTTAGCCGCTAACAAGTAGCGGGATGACGGTTGTCATGGTGTCATGAAAGTAGCCTCTTTCTTGTCATCCCAGTGCCCAGACACTGGGATCCAGGTTGCTCACAAGCAAACTAGTATAGAAAGTGGTTGCAACATTTTCGATGAGGTTATATGGAAAACTGGATTCCAGTGTCAAGCACTGGAATGACATCATAGGGACTACTCGGATGAGAAAAAAAGGAGCACTGGAATGACACCTTCCTGCCCAGTTCATGTTGCTATAAATATTAAGAAATTTACCAAATAAAAAAAAAGGCAAAAGAAGCCCCGAGTAGCGAGTTTTGACTCTATATTACTGTAAGTGGCGCTGTAATAATGTGCTAACGCTTAAAATAAGCGCGATTTGGCTGAATGTAGAAAAATTTTAAAAGACATGCAGCCACTATAATTTTATGTAATCCGCCAAAAAATACCCTAAGTTTTTTACTGAATTTTGTCATTGAACCTGCGCAGATCAAAAACAAGTTTTGAGTCAGAGATACCCTTAATGTCATGATAAGGGGGCTGGCGGAGTTTGTCAAAGAAGTTTTTTCGTTAGCAAATTTTAATGCAAAGATTACTATCAGAAAATAGGTTATGCAAGAGGTCTAATTATTCTGCCGCAATTTTGCTCTATCACACTTGCCACATTTAATATTCCAGCTTCGTCATAATAATTTCCAATCACTTGCAAGGCAAGTGGTAAACCCTCATTGGAAAGCCCAACAGGAACAGAAATAGCAGGCAATCCTGCAAGACTTGCTGGCACGGTAAACACATCATTGATGCACATAATTAGCGGATCTGGCTTTTCATTTAAGCCAAAAGCTTCTGTTGGAGCAGATGGTACAAGTATATAATCTATTTTTTCAAATGCTTTTATAAAATCATTTCTGATTAATGCTCTAATGCACTGCGCTTTTTCGTAATATTCATTATAATGACTTGAAGAAAGCGCATAAGCGCCAATTAAAATTCTTCTTTTCACCTCTTTACCAAAACCTTCTGCTCTTGTTAGTGAATACATTTCTTCAAGGGTATCAGCATCAACCCTTAATCCATAACGCACACCATCGTAACGAGCAAGATTGGATGAAGTTTCAGCAGAACAGATTAAATAATAGACCGGTATTGCATATTTAGTATGTGGCAGAGTAATGTCAACAACTTCAGCGCCATTTTCTTTTAAATAGGAAGCAACTCTTTCCCAATTATGAACTATTTCCTCTGAAATTCCATCCATCCTATATTCTTTTGGTATACCAATACACTTACCCTTGACATCACCATTTATAAAGCTAGAAAATTTAGGCACTGGCTTTTCGCTCGATATTGAATCTTTTTTATCATAGCCACAAATTGCTTCCAGCATTAATGCTGAATCAGAGACAGAACGAGTAATGACTCCTGCTTGATCCAGAGAACTCGCAAATGCAATCATACCAAAACGAGAGCATCTTCCATAAGTTGGCTTTATTCCAACTACTCCACAATAAGCTGCTGGTTGGCGTACAGATCCACCGGTGTCGCTTCCTAACGCTCCAGCGCATAAAAATCCAGCAACTGATGCTGCAGATCCACCAGATGATCCACCAGGAACAACTTTTTTCCCATCACTTTTTCTAATCCACACATTTTCAACAGGGCCAAAATAGCTGTTTGTATTCGCAGAACCCATAGCAAATTCATCCATATTAAGCTTACCGAGCATGGCTGCTCCACTTTTTAAAAGCAAGTCAGACACTGTAGATTCGTAAGTCGGAACGAAATTTTCCAGCATTTTTGAGCATGCTGTTGTTTTTATTCCTTTTGTACAGAATAGATCTTTGATGCCAACTGGTATACCCATGAGCGGCGAGATTAAATCATCCTTTTGCCTAGAGAAATGTTCATCTGCAGCTTTAGCAGCTTTCATTGCTATCTCTGGGGTTTTTGTTATAAATGCATTTAATTTCTCATTTTCAACTGCACTGATGTGCGCCTCTACGAGTTCAACAGCGGAAAAACTCCTTTTTTTGAGCCCGTCATGCATTTGTGTGATATTTAACTTTTTTAGTTCATTCATCAATATTTAATTTTTAGCAAGACGTTAATTATAACATGGCACGGTAAAAAATCTATACATTTATAGTTACAGCTAGAAATATAGCTAAGACCTGTACATAATTGATGCTCAGAGTGTAAAGAACGCAGATATTGCTGAAGAAAAAGGCTAGATGCTGGTAAAAAAATCTCAGGGCCATATCGCAGTTGATACTCAAGACATGCAATTTATGTAACAACTGCAGGAATAACTGACCGCAGCAGTGCTGTGAGAATGGTCAACAATGCAAAAGAAAGCCTTTCTGGAGTTAAAAATATACTGGTTGATGCGGGCTATACAGGAGGGAATTTTGCAATGCAAATAAAAGATATTATTGGTGCAACTGTTGAAGTAATAAAGCGAAGTGAATTTGAACAGGCTCTTACAAAGTATACAAAAAACGTTTACAATCAACGTTCAACGTGATAAATTAAAGAAGGTTTATTCCTCGGTAGCTCAGTGGTAGAGCACTTGGCTGTTAACCAAGTAGTCGCTGGTTCGAACCCGGCCCGGGGAGCTCTTCTCTATGAAATTCTAGTGTTAATCTTATATGGGCATTAAATCAATCGTTTTATGTATACTAGATGGCTGGGGAAATGGAGTAGAAAGCAGTAAATATAATGCTATTAGCAACGCAAATCCACTCTGTTGGCAATATATTAGCTCTAATTATCCAAAATGCAGTTTATCCGCCTGTGGAGCTGATGTTGGGTTACCAGGTAGTCAAATAGGTAATTCAGAAGTTGGCCATATGAATATTGGCAGTGGTAGAGTAGTAATGCAAAGCCTTCAGCGCATTAATCAAGAGATTGGAGCAATAGAAAACAATGTAAATCTACAAAGTTTTATTAGTAATCTAAAAAGTAAGAACGGAGTGTGCCATATAATGGGATTAGTGTCAGATGGCGGTGTTCATTCGCATCAAAAGCATATTTCGACTTTAGCAAATAAAATATCACAGCATGGAATCAAAGTGGTGATACATGCATTTTTAGATGGCAGAGACACATTACCAAATTCAGGAAAAAAATGCATTCAAGAATTTATAAAGAGTATAAGGGGAAATGACATAAGAATTGCTACTGTTTCTGGGCGTTACTATGCTATGGATCGTGATAACAGGTGGGAGAGAACAATTGAAGCTTATGAGGCTATCGCATTTGCAAAGGCACCTTGTCATGATAATGCAGTATCGTTGATTGATGAAAATTATCAAAATAACATAACTGATGAGTTTGTCAGGCCCGCAGTAATAGGTGACTATCAAGGTATAAAACCAGAAGATGGAGTGCTGTTGGCTAACTTTCGTGCTGATCGAATGATACAATTAGCAAGTATTTTGCTTAGTAAAACAAACCATACTGAAATAGCAAAACTCTCTTCAATTTTAAGCATGATGAAATATAAAGAAGATCTCAAAATTCCTTATATTTTTCCTCCTATATCTTTTGCTAACACTTTAGGACAAACAATAGAAGACAATAAATTGCAACAATTACGCATCGCCGAAACCGAAAAATACGCTCATGTGACTTTCTTTTTTAATTGTGGAAAAGAAAAACCTTTCTCTGGTGAAGAAAGAATACTCATTCCCTCACCAAAAGTTCAAACTTATGATTTGCAGCCCGAAATGTCAGCCTTCAAGCTCACAGAAAAGCTTGTAGAAAAAATTCACTCCCAAGAATTCGCACTGATAGTTGTAAGTTACGCTAATCCTGATATGGTAGGGCATACAGGTAATATAAAAGCAGCCGAGAAAGCTGTGCTGGCTGTAGATGGTTGTCTTGCGAAAGTGCTGAGTGCTGTTAAAAAGTCAAGCAACACCGCATTAATTGTTACTGCAGACCATGGTAATGTGGAATGTATGTTCGATGAAGAAAATAATACACCTCATACAGCACACACTCTAAATAAAGTGCCGTTTATTGTGTCTTGCGATAATCTAAAACTAAGAGACGGAAGGTTATCTGATATTGCCCCTACTATTTTACAGCTACTTGGAATTAAGAAACCTGATGAAATGACAGGTAGTTCGTTGATTGTATAGTACACCTTATGCTACTATAACTCTACTGTTGAGGGTTGGTTTGCATTAGGAAACAAAACACTGTGCATAGCAGATAGCATATCTATTTGCTGCTCTAAATGACCATGCTCTGCTTCCACATTAGAGTACCGAATATTGTTTTCTCCAGCATATACAGATAAAGAACCATCGTCTTCAACCGCTTTGTTGTTTTGCAATATTATATTAAAAACTCCCTTCTGTTTTAAAGCCTCAAACCAATCTTCAACTGTCATGTAGAAAAACTCACCCGTTCCGCTTTCTGGACATACTTCTGGATAAATCTTCAGTACATCACGGGAAAGTGGTGGAGAAAAATAGCTTTTGAATGAGTAGCTGGGAGAGTTGTAGTTATTATGCAGAGCGATGATATGGTCTTGACCAGGAAGCAAGAAATCTAAAATTTTTTCTGCAAAATTTCTAACTGCTTTCAAAGCACCTTCTGAAAAATTGCCAAATTCTTTTAAACTAGCCTCTGCACCCACGTCGTCAAATATACGATTGGGATCAAATTCATACCGCTCACCATTTAAGTAAAATTCTACATTGCGTGGGGTACCATCACCATGGATAATGTACAGCATTCTTCCACCAAACTGCTGGATTATACACTCGCCAGCTTCTTTTGAAGTTACTTCATTTTGATGCACATTGATAAAATTGATTCCACTTGTATCGCTACTTTTAATAAAAAGCTTAACTGTGGTATCACCTAACGTTAGATCATATTCTTTAGTGTCGATGTTTGACATTTTACTGCTATCAATAATAAAAGTAAATAATAGCCCAATTTTTACTTTATGCTAGCTATACGCTTTTACTTTTAAATTCTTTGCTGTCAATATTAATGATTCATTAAAGAAGCTGTCAATATCACCAATATTACCTATACTTTTTGTACTGATAGATTGGTCAATTCTTTTAACTAGATTAGATAGAACTTTATTAGGGCCAATTTCAACAAATTTGTTAATGCCACGGCTTGCCATATACAAAACCATTTCTCTCCATCTCACTCTGCTTATGACTTGTTTAGCAAGTAAAGCTTTTATAACTTTGGGATCATTCTCCTCTTTAGCTGTAACATTTGATATCAAAGGAACTATAGGACGGGTTATTTTAATACCCTCCAAAAATTCCAAAACTTTTTCATCAGCAGGTTTCATAAGAGATGAGTGAAAAGGTCCACTAACCTGTAACTTAACTAATCTCTTGATGTTCAAGTTCTTGAGCAAATCGAGTAATATTTCAAGACCCTCTCTAGTACCACTTATAACTATTTGCCCACCACCGTTATCATTTGCAATTTCACAAACTCTATCAATCTGGACTGATTTTAAAACATCTTCCACTTCGTTTAGCTCCGCTCCAAGCAATGCAACCATTCCCCCTTCACATTTCAAAGAAGCTTCATGCATTGCTTCGCTGCGAATTTTCAGCAGCTTGATTGCAGACTCAAGAGTCAATGCCCCTGCAGCACATAGCGCTGTATATTCACCGACTGAATGTCCACAAACATATTTAATTCCATAATTAGAAAAAAGAGATTCACCAAACACATGCTCGATAACACGTAGCGTCGCGATTGACACTGCCATTATAGCTGGCTGAGTGTTTTCTGTAATGGTTAATTCTTCAATAGGACCGTTGAAGATTAAATGAGACAGCTTTCTACCCAATATGCTATCCACTTCATTAAATACTTGTCTTGCAACGGAAAACTCACTATATAAGCTCTTTCCCATTCCTACAAACTGAGAGCCCTGACCAGGGAAAGCAAAAACCATGATAACTATTATTTATTCCTTATTAAGTATAACATTTTATTTATTTTTTGTCAATATTTTAGAATAATGATTGACTTAGTGAATTAAGTTCACTAGAATATTAACTGACTAAAAGTTTATAAGCAACAATGGCAGAAATTGATTATCATAAGGTTACTATAGTCATGACAGATGGTCAAGAGGTTGAAACTCGTTCCACTTATGGAAAGGAAGGTGATAAGATAAAACTTGATAGGGATCCTCTCACTCACCCTGCATGGACTGGAAGTTTGGCAAGTGGATCAACAAATAAAACTAGCAAATTAGCTAAGTTTAACGATAAATATGGGGATATTTTCTAGTTTTTCGCTTCTTTTTCAGATGCATAAATACAAAAATATAGGCTATATCGCTTCTGAGTCACCAAAATCGCAGGAAGTATCTAAACTATTAAAGAAACTTAATTTTATCAATATAACAGAAGAAAATAAGTCCGAAATTGATCTACTGATAGTTGTTGGCGGTGATGGCTTTATGCTGTGTACCTTGCATAATTACGTCATAGAAAATAAAAACATGCATGTGTATGGGGTAAATACCGGCAATGTTGGGTTTTTGATGAATAAATGCTTTAAAGATTTAATTGATCATATAGAACATGCAACTTCAACTCAGTTAACTTTGCTAAAAATGGAAGCAACAGACACAAGTGGCAAGAGGTATCACTACATAGCGGTAAACGAGGTATATGTTTTTAGAAAAGCAAACCAAATAGTAGAAATGAATATCACTATTAATGATAAGCTAAAAGTAGAAAAATTTAGAGGGGACGGAGTAATATTATCTACTCCCACAGGCAGCACTGCATATAACTTCTCTGCTGGTGGCCCAATCTTGCCGCTAAATTCAAATTTACTTGCATTGACCTCTATCAATAGCTATTACCCAAGACATTGGAATGGAGCGTTAATATCAAACGATACAATCGTACAAATTGACATTAACGACACAAAAAACCGTCCAGCACTTGTAGTATCAGATTACAAGGAGTTTCATAATATATCACAGATAAAAATACAAAAAGACCATGAGAACACAATCACTTTGCTTTTTGACAAGGATTACCCTCTGAATGAAAGGATCTTTGATAGACAATTTCTATACTAATAATTATACGTAAATTGGTATTTACTATATCTTAATAACTATAGCGTAATCAATGCAGCATTAATAATTAATTTTGGAGTAAATATGGGACCAGTAACGAATCTACCATCGTCTGAAGAGAATGCACTATTAATATTTGACTTTGATCAAACAATTACAAATAATTCTATGTGCAATTTCTTTACATCCAAGGGATATGATGATTATGATTCTGGTAAAGAAAAAGCAGTAATTAAAGAAAAAATAGAAGAATTTTTACAAAAGGAAGGCTCAGGAATCAAAAATGAAGAGAAGCTAAATTCTGTATTGAAGTCTGCACTTTCAAGCGGAGTGGAAGTTGCTATTGTATCGTCTGCAAAATACATAAAAGCAGTAGAGTATGTAGTGAAAAATCATTTAGGTTTAACAGAAGAGCAGGCACAAGGTATTAAAGTAGTTGGAGGAACGACTAAGCGTCAAGATCCACTAAATTCAGCAGAAGTAGCTAAAAGAATGAATGAGCCTCAAGATCCACAAATTGCAAAACATCTATGTGTTTTATCTCTTTTAAAAGCATATAAGAAAGACAAAGGTATATTACCGCAAAAAGTCATGTTAGTTGATGGTAATCAGCGGGGCATTAATCCTGCTGATGACTTTTATAAAAGCATCAAGGAAGGATTATTAGAAAAAGATATGAAGGGTCTCTTAGAAAATATAGATCAAGAAATAGCGGAAGTTGATGTCAGGGAAGAGGAAATAAACAATATTGCATTTAAAGGGATTAATGTATCTAGTGAGCCAACAACAAGAACAGACGGAGCAGCGGATGATGGTTATTTAGACAAAGTAGGAAAATGGATTAAAGAGCCTATACAGAATCTTGAGAATCCAGTTGATGATGGTCCGGAGAATCATATTTATGCAACTATAGATCCAAGTAAAAAAACTTCGAAAGAGAGTTCAGATAGTGGAATAGATAATCAAAGCTCAGGAATGAAAAGATCAGTTTCACAAGAAACGGAATTTAGTGATCCTTGGAATAGGGAAAAAATTAATAATGAAGTGCCATCTCTCATGCAGTTGATACGAGAAACGAAATTTAGTGACTCTTGTGATAGGGAAAAAAGTGAGAAAGATATGTTAGAAAAACTCAATAATAGTTTAACTCCTTCTCTACTTGAAAGTGATGATACCAATAGTGAAATGGATTCAGAAATTCCTTTAATCAGCCCAAGCAAGAAAACAAACAGATTCTTGCCAAGGGTAAAATATGCCATTCAGCAGAAGGGCTTTATAATTTCCGTTGTAACTGCTGTTATGCTTAGTGCATCCGCAGCTTTAGTATATTTACAAGATAAAGCAAAATTTGCTGCACTTTTTGCAAACTACCAAAGCTATATTACTATACCGGTCATTGTACTTGCTTCATTGCTTGCAATTCTTCCAATATATTTAGCAGTAAAGCAATTTAGAAATACTGAAGAATATCAAACCCAAGGAAAAGATGCAGATAAAATTTTAGATGATGTGTTGGAGCACCAGCCAAAGGACAAAGTGATGAAATCTGTAAGACTAGAATATAGCAATGGCACTCATTCAAATTTTGTACTTAATGCTTGAGAATCTAAGAATGACTTCATCAACATTGACGAAAAAGTAGTTAGCAGAACTAACAAAATAGAATCAGTAATCAACGACAGACCACTATTTACTGCATTATTAGCCAGTGTAATTGCTGCAAATGTAGCACTTCCTTTAGGGCTACTTGCAACAAATGGTGTTAATGGTGTACAAAAATTTTACCAGAACCCTTTGACTAATGACATAGGACTATCATTACTTATGGGCTCAGGTGTACTTGCATTATTAATTTTGTGTCTTGGTGTACATTACTATAGAAAAACAAATTGTACTAATCTTATATACTCTCGGGAAAAGATTGGCGCTGAAGGTGTTAATGAGAAATTCGCTCAGGAAATAAAACAAGAGAGGACAAATGTTCTTGGGGAAAATCACAGTAAGGACGCAAAACGTTGCAGTTTAACGCTTGAGCAAGTTGTGGTTCAATCTCATAATTGTAAGGATGCTATTTATAGTGTCGGTTAATCAAATGCACAACGTAAAACACAATGCCTTATGCTCTTTCTTCGTCATCCCAGCGCGTGACACTTTATAATGATGTCATGAAAGTAGCTGACACTTGGGGTCTATGTTTTACACGCTGGAATGACAAAGTGAGCGTGCGTAGGTGTTCTCCTTTCTCGTCATCAGAGTAGCCCCTTTTTTGTCATCCCAGTGCTTGACACTGGGATCCAGAAGACTTAAATTCAACCAAATAATAAAGGCTAGATCCCAGACTGGGATGACACCCTACTTAACCGTCATACCGCGATTCATTCGCGGTATCTCATCCGCTAACAAGCAGCGGGATGACGAATTGCTTAACCGTCATTCCGCCACGAACCGTCATACCGCGATTCATTCGTGGTTGACCTTACCCAGAAAAAGTAGAGAGAAAGTTAAGACTTTTTTGTCATGAAAATGATGCATCAAATTGTTCGGGAATGCAATAGTTAATAGTAGAATGTCTATGTTGTTTGTTATAAAAGATTTCTATGTATTCAAATATGGCAGTTCTAGTTTGTTGAGCAGAGTGTTGCGAGGTATCAATAAGTAGACTTCTTTCAAAATTGAGAGAAGGAGTGTAAGATGAAATATTTGAAAGGTGAAATATAAAGAAATAAAGGAGTTAGA
>NZ_JAPQLL010000016.1:0-21622 GCF_028981865.1 Wolbachia endosymbiont of Drosophila nikananu
TGGTTGCGGGGGCACGGTCTGGCCGATACCAACATTCACTTCAAATTGCGATCTAACATCCACAAAATGATAGGACGCATGCATAATACGATAAATACGAACATCATGCAGGTGGGAGCCGAATGGCAGAACTTCCGACATTCCAGACGGCGCGTCTCATTATAAAGCCGAGGACTCTATCCGATTTGACCGCGAGCGTCGCAATGGATTGTGATCCTGAAGTCACAAAATTCGTGGCGGGTCCGTGGAATGACCCCGATCAACATATATCGTTCGTGCGCAAACGGATCGAAAGAAACTACGGAAATGGCCTCGGATATTGGTCGATATTTGAACATGGACAACCCGATGTGTTTCTCGGTTGGATTCTGCTGGCCCCTCATGACAGTGTCGGCCCAGACATTGAAATTGGTTGGCGCTTGGTCAGAAAAGCATGGGGAAAAGGTTACGCGACGGAAGCCGCAACAGCAGTTCTCCGACACGCATTTTTAGTTGCCGGGTTGGATAAAATTATCGCCGACATTCGTATAGAAAATAGAGGATCTATCAATGTTGCGACGAAGATCGGAATGCGCCCAGAAAACATTCACCATACTAAAGCGTCAGACGATCAAATTTTTACTCTCATGCGGGACGAATACATAAACAAAGTTTATAAATATTTTACATGATCATTATTTACTTAATATTTTTTAAAAACGTTACAAAATCAGGCCATGGAATTATTCCGCTAGGAGGGATAGATGGAGGGTGGGTGTCTTTGCGGCATGATCCGTTACATCATTAACGGGGCTCCGCTTAGCAGTGGTATTTGTCATTGCCAGACCTGCAGGCGCACGGCATCGGCACCTTGCCTTCCCTTCATTGGCGTCCGCTCCGCCGACTTTCGCTATACCCATGGTGAACCGATTGATTACACGTCCTCAGTTGGCGTTACCCGTAGTTTCTGTGGCCGGTGCGGGTCGCCCCTGACATATCGCCGGGACGACTCTCCCGCCGAACTCGACGTCATGACAGTGAGCCTGGACAACCCGAACGCGGCCCCTCCGACTTTCCACGTCTGGGCATGCGAAATTCTAGATTGGGACCAAATCACAGACGATCTTGTAGTTTATCCACGATCACGTGACACAAAAACATCAATATAAATAAAAGGATAGACGTTTTCAGAGTTGAAGCGCACGTCTGGCCCACGGTAACGCAGTCGATAGCTGTTCGCGCTGAACTCGCCGCACGAACGGAGCATCCGGAACATCCGGCAGCCCGGCACGTGCCGCGAAGAACCCGGACACCCAGGCAGCGATTTCGGGCGCATTCGGCAATATAGTTTCCGGGCTCGGGCCACCTTCGTAAGCCAGGCTTGGTAACCAGAACCCTAAATCGAGTTGCGGGTTAGAGAGGCATGCCTCAGCCCAATCGATCAGCTTCATCTCCCCCCTGACCAGGCACATGTTGTCGCTCCGCAAATCCCAATGACACGGAGAATCACCGTTCGTTGAGCAAGCGGCCTCGGCCTCAATGAGAGTCGGCAGGGCCTTCGCCAACCATTCGGCCGTTACGAGGCCAATCGCCAGGAAAGGCTTGCGGTTTATCTTAACACTCGTCCATCCTTGGGTATCCCTGCCATGTATCGTCGCAAACGATGGAAGATCGGCCTGGGATGCATGTAGCTTCCCAATGGCGGCGAGTGCCGCTGAGACCGTATGATCCGTCCACGGAGGCGGCCATGACGCATCGCTCAGGTCTTCAATCGCAAGAATTGGCATGGCCACGTCTAACGAATAGCCAATCATTCTCGCAGTCGGTGCATCTTTTATAGACCTGTAGGCCATGATCTCGCGCTGTAATAGAACGGCTGTATGAGACGTCGTTGCAATTTTTACGAATGCTTTTCGCTCGCCATTGGACACGAGATATCGGGCAATCGGGGTATAGCCCCTCTTTACGGCACTATATGAAACAGGCTTCCACCCCAGAACTGATTCGAGGATATCAAGAGGTAACTGTTCCATCATTTCCGTTGCCTCATGTCCCGTAGCCTACATCACTCACGTAATGTAGAATCAGCACATGCCTCATAAGCTTCACTTTTCTGATCCGCCCACATTGGCAGCAGACTATATGCTGCGATGGCGTCTGACTGAAGACGGACCGGACATCCGAACAGCCAGTTCGTATCTGAGGCCGGTTCTTCATGACGGCGCGTCAGCCATGCTGAAAATCACTGACGACCCAGATGAACAAAGAGGAAACAGCCTCATGGCTTTGTGGGCGGGGCACGGCGCGGCTTCAGTCATTAAATATGACCAAAATGCAATTTTGCTCGAACGCGCTGTAACTGGCGAATCTCTTGTGAATATCGTCTATGCAGGAAACGACGATATAGCGACACGCCACATATGCTGTGTTGCAGCTGTGTTGCACTCGCAACATGTAATTCCCGACATAAAAATGCGAACACTGGAAGACTGGTTCTCTGATTTACTGACATTACCACTCCAAAGTGAAGACTGGCTAATATCGTGCGCCCGACAGGCCGACTCGTTACTGCGGCAGCAAAATGAAAATGTAATCCTGCATGGCGATCTTCACCACGGCAACATTGTGAACTTCGGGATCGAAGATTGGCGCGCGATCGATCCAAAAGGCTTGTTTGGCGAACGGACCGCAGAATACGCCACCCTCTTTCTCAACCCGGACCTCGCAGACGAACACCGACCGTATGCGACACTTCAAAAGAATTTCGAACGACGCCTCAGGGTTGTCAGCGCCTGCGCCGGGGTGGAGCCGGTAAGGCTACTAAAATGGATCCACGCATGGAGCGGCCTATCTGCCGTCTGGTTTATTGAGGAAGGACTTGAACCGAAGACGCAACGCCACATCGCAGAGTTGGCCGCCAACGCCCTAAATCTGTAACCTGTTTTCACCTCACATCAAATATACGAACTGCTTTTTTAATTAAACAAGATAGACCAGATCTGCCGTTAGCACATGGTGGCATGAGGCAATGCATGTTCACTGGTCTGATATTCCACAAAGGGAGTTGATTGAGGCATGCTCTAAATGCTCACCTTGGAAAGCTTAATGCTGGTCAGAGAGATATCATGATAGATGCATGCCCAAGTGTAACCGCATGGCGTGTGGCGCGACATCGGGCCAAACACCAGCTATTAGAAAATGGGGCAGTTTTCTCTGATCCGCTCGCGATACCAATTTTAGGTGAACACGTAGGGATTCTAGCAGCAGAATCAGATGCGGTGGGAGAGAAAAACTTTCGTCTTTTCATGGCCATTCGAAGCCGTATCGCAGAAGACAGACTGGCTAAGGCTGTGCAGCGCGGCGTGCGACAGGCCATTGTAATGGGAGGAGGCGTTGACACATTCGGTCTCCGCAATCCCCATAAAAGTAGCGGCCTCGCCGTCTTTGAAGTGGACCGACCTATCATGCAAGATTGGAAACGTCGGCACCTTGCGCAGATAGGGCTGAGCGCGCCGGCTTCCTTGACATTCGTGCCGGTTGATTTTGAGCAGGACAGTCTGAATTCCTGTCTGGTGAGTGCTGGATTTGATCCTACCCAGCCCGCGTTTTTCTCGTGGCTGGGCGTGGTTCCTTATCTCACGCAGGAAAGTATCGAAAATACCCTACGCTTCGTCGCCAGCATTCCGAGTTCCGAGATTGTCTTCGATTACGGTGAACCCATTGAAAATTATGAAGGAAGCCACAGAACGCTCATGGAGGAGCGGAATGCTTTTGTCGCTTCTGTTGGAGAGCCATGGCTGAGTCGATTTAATCCAGACGAAATGCACGCCATTTTGCGTAAATGCCGGCTAAATAATTTTACAGACTATGATCGTGTCGGCATCTCTTCTTACTTCGGTTGGCCCACAAAAGAGACGAATTCCAAGGCTAGTCCGCACGTGATTGATGCGCTCTCCGCATAGTGGCGGTTCGGTAAGGATAATTTTATGCAATGATATCATGGTCCTTATCCAGTAGAAGTCATCAATCGCTATCACTCTTTGAAAGCCGGCCAATCCCCCGCCACACATCGTAATAACCCCACCGTTCTAACTACCGGTATTTGCTTCCTTCCGCCCTGCAACATCCCGCACGCGCTCGCTGAGGAACCGCTGTCCCTTCGCAAGCCGCCGGACCAGCACCTCGTTGAACCGGGCATACATCTCCGCGCCTCGATCCTTCGCGGCCTCGTTCTCGTTCGCCGGGATGGGAAGCTGGCGCATCATCCAGGCATGCGTATAGAGCGCGAATGCCTCGCCCAGCACGGCGACGGCCTCGTCCACATCGTCGATCCGCCGCCCGAGCCGGTCCAGGCGTTTCGAAAGAGCCGCGTCCCGGCGTCCATCGTCCTCGCCGGAGACCAGCGACAGCACCGCCGCCTCGATCACTGCTGATTTCGACACCTTGCGGCGCTCGGCCAGCGCCTCAACCTGCTTCAGCAGGCCCGGCTCGAAATACACGTTCATCCGCTGCCGTCTGGTCATCGCCGCGCTCCCGGTTTTTTGGGGGTCCGATGACAGAGTGCGCTGAAATTTCCCCAGTGCAAGTCCCTGTTGGATGGCCATCGTGCAGTGGCGTAGCCTAGCGTAAAATTGGCGGCTGCTGTCGGTGTTTGTCTGCATTCCGGGACGAATCGCGGGGCATCGCGCTACAAGCCAAGCCCCCTGCCCCGACCCAGTTCCCACGAGATGCCTCCATGCTCGTCCATGGAGATCGCCATCTCCTTCTGGCGCTGTTTCCCGATCTCCGGCCGCCAGGGCACCAGCGAGAATTCATGCCCGCTTTCCACCACCGCGAAGCGCCCGCTGGCCAGATCGACCGGACCTTTCATCGTGCCCTGGATGGTCTCGAAGCGATCAAGCGGACGCCACAGCTTCCCCCGCTTCCCGGCCATCACCTGTCCGACCCGTTCCACCTCCCGCCCTTCTAGCGTCGCCAGCAGGTTCTTGCGGTAGCGGACCATGCCCTCCGGGGTGAGGCTGGCGTCTCCACGGTCGAGCAGAGCTTTTTGCCGTCTGGCCAAGGCATCACCGACGTCGCCCCCGAACCCGGCCTCCACCCGGTCGCCGTCGCGGCTTACCCCGCCCACCAGACGCCGGTCGAGCCAGGTCGCGCCATCGGAGCCGATCTGCACCTCCAGATCGAAGGCCGACAGCAGCCGCACCGTCGCTTTCGGGGCACGGGCGGCGTCATAGGCGATGGAGCGTTGCTGAAAATCTTCCGGGATGCGCCAGCGGTCGGCATCCAGCCGTTCAACAATCCCGGCCCGGCGCAATGCCTCCAGACGGCGGATATGACCTTTGATCAGGTCTTCCGGGCTACCCTTGAGGCTCCAGCGGTCGAGCTGCATCCGCTCCAGGTGGGCCGAAGGGCGATAGATCCCGTTCTCGGTCTGGGCGAGGATCGCCCGGTCGGACGGGCGTGGTCTGTCGGGAACCGGGGCTGCGGCGATTTCCACGATCGCGCTACCGGGGATGTCCTTCATCTGGGCGGGATCGAAGCCGCGCAGGTGATGCACCCGCCCGTCGATCCCATCGACCACCAGCGACAGTTTTTCCCCGAGTTCGTCGGTCAGGTGCCTGCCCACCAGTTGCCCGATGACCGGTTTGTCTGGGACCTCGCCGTGAAAGCGGAAATGCGCCGGGTCGCGCGTCGGCGCTGTTCCCTTATCGCGCGCCTTCAGGGCACGGTGCATCTGCTTCGTGATGTCATCCCGCTCGCCCAGGTTCCGCAGGCGCTCTTCCAGCCGCTCGTCGAGTGTCCATCTGCCCGGTTCCGTCTGGCTGGCCAGTCCCATGCGTTCCAGCTTCGCGAGACGCGACAGGCGCAGCCGTCGGTCCGCCAGATCAGAGGTCGGTGTTTCGATACCGGGGCGCATGTCGAGGGTACCGTCCTTCATCTGATCCAGCAGGGCACGGTCGATGCGGGTGAAGCGGTCGCGGTCGATCTCGGCTTCCAGCTTCCGGCGCTGTTCGATCTCGGACACGGGACCGAGGTCCAGCGTCACGAATTCGGAGGCGCGTTCGCGGAGGCCATGGGTGATATAGCCGCCATCGATGACGAGGTCGCGGCCCTGGTCGTCGCGACCGTTGACCACGACATGAACATGGGGATGCGCGGTGTTGAAATGGTTCACCGCCACCCAGTCCAGCCGTGTGCCGAGATCGGCTTCCATCTGTGTCATCAGGTCGCGGGTGAAGTCGGTCAGATCGTCTATCCGGTCGACGTCTTCCGGCGAGACGATGAAGCGGAACTGATGCCGGTCCTCCACCCCGCGTTCGAGGAAGGCTTTCGCATCGGCGCGATCGGTCTCCGCGCCATAAAGGACGCCACGCTCGCCGTCGCGGGAGGTGCCATCACGCTGGATATAACGCAGGTGGGCAGCGGCTCCGCCTCCCTTCCCGGCCTGACGCACCACACGCGCCTTCACGGTCACACGCCGGGAACCAGGAACCTGATGCCGCCAGCCGGCGATCCCGCGCGCGCGGACGAAGGACGCGCCACGCCCGCGACCCACCCCACGGGTGGAACCGGAACGCGACGCGCTCCCCGCACGCGAGGTCGCACCCGACCCAACAGATGAACGGCGGCCACTGCCGCCGCCTGACCCGCTGCCGCCCCTCTTTCCGGGGGACAGGGATTGCCTGCGAACCTGTGTCCGAATGCCCGTCAAAAAGTCCGTGCGACCGCGCGCGGCACCGCCCTTCGAGGGGATGCGTCCAACTCTGGGGCGGAACGCGGTGTCGTCATCCTGCGCCATGGCCAGACCTCGCGAAAACCAAGCTTTTCGGGGAACAGTGCCGTCAGAAACGGCGAGAAACCCTCGCTCCTGAAAAATGACGGCTCAGTCGAGCAAAATCCAGAGTGCCACTCGAACTTTCCCTAACCCCATGTGCAGACAGAGAAAACCGCAGGTCCGGACCGGCAGGAGTGCCGGTTCCTTTAATCTTGCCCTCACGTTTTTTCTTCTTTCCGGCCTCTGAATTCGGCTTTTCCGAATCTGACGCCCCCTAGCCAACCTGACCGGAATGACTGGCAAAACCTGCCACGAAGCGCCTCGCGCCACCACGCGAACTGGACGACGAAACGCTGCCGCGACCGATCTTCGATGTCTCTTATGACGTGCCGAGCACACGTCAAAACCATGCGTCGGACGTGATCGGAATCGACGTCCGCACATGATTGGGAACTGTCAAACTGATGACGCTCCCGTCGACGATGACCAATCGGTCAGCTTGCGGTCGTCGTGCATCTGGGCCGCCCGTCCACCGCATGCGGATCGTGTTCCGGATGCGGGGAAACTCGTGTCACTGAACACCGGATCGTTCGTCGAAAGGGTGTCCGGAGCAGCGCCAAAGGCATCCCGAAAGAGACGCGGTGGCTCAGCCGACGCCTTCCGCTCGCGGCGCGAAGCGTCGCGTTGTTCCGGCACAAAACGAACGCGACAAGAGGATGGAAAAGCCAGCCGGAAAGAGGAGGGAAAGGCGCGGGCAAACGTCCGCCGGCCACGCGCGGACGGCACGCTCAGTGCAGCGCGCGACGACGCAGCCATGCCCGATGCCGTGCTTTGGTATAGGCGTCGGGCTGCTGCCGTGCCTCCAGCCGATGGTGCAGGTGACGCCAGTAGTCGGGACTGACCTCTATCGGATCAATGTCCTGCGCCTCGATCGTGTCGATCGCTTCCAGCACACGCTGGACGCGCGGCCACGAACTCTGGTGCAGCAACACCTCGCCACCGGGCTGCACACAGGGGACGGTCTGGTAGTCTTCGCCGGAGCCGACCGTGCGGACGATGTCGATGTGCGATTCAACTGTGCCATAATCGTTTGCGGCCCAGCGGACGAAGGCGAACACGCTGCCGGAGGCGAAGCTCAGCACACGCCGCTGACGGTCGAGGATCGTGTCCGCGACCGGTCGGCCGAAGCGCAGCCAGCGTTCCACCCGCTTCTCGATCCAGGTCAGTTCGACCGTCGTGATCAGGGCGGACGGATCGTCGATCATCGCCTCTGTTTCCTCTTCACGGCCTACTCGTGCGCCAAAACGGGCATTGTCGACAATCTCGGCTACGAAAGCACCCCGAGTTTTACGACCATGTTCCGTGAGGCTCTATAAATCTCCCCGGGCCAGCACCTGGCGGAACGCCACAGGTATCTTTGACAGTCGTTTGAACCGGAGCATGAAGAACGAAAGATCAGGAACCTCATGCATAGATTATCAATCTCGTGTCGGTTTCACGAAGGGTAAATCTCTCTGTTTTGATACAGGAATGGGATAAGAGTCATGAACATGTGGCCTGTTGTCACATCTGGAAAGACGGCTTATCGCGGCGCACCAATGGCAGGAAGATGTCGTCGACGATCTCACGGATCGCGTCGTCAGAGAGCGGCTGGAACGTCATCATCATCTCGTGCCGGACCAGATCGAGCGGAAGCGATGCGATCCGGGGTGTAAGACAGGCTGGGTCGATCTCGCCCCGATCGATGGCCCGGCCGATGACGGCATGGAACTGGCTGCCGTCCACGATGCGCGCCCGAATGTCGGCGAAGCTCGATCGTTCGGCGACAAGATCCTTCTGCATGTCGAAGAACAGTTGCAGGTCCCGGGACCCGGCGCGATCCGACATGCACCGGAGAAGAAGACAAAGTTCCTCCCGCAGACTGCCCATGTCGGGAATGACGATGTTCGCCCGCGCGAATTGCTGGGCGAGTGCGGCCGTCGCGAGCGCCGTGCGGCTCGTCCAACGGCGATGCAGCACCGGGCGGCTGGTTCCCGCGCGCCGGGCGACATTCTCCATCGTCAGCCCTTCATAACCGCGTTCCATGACTTCGGCCCAGGCGGCCTCAAGGATCGCCTCTTCCAGCGCCGCCCCGCGTCGACGTGTCCGCCCTCGAACTCTCATGGTGCTCCATTAAGATGCATTGCGAATCTTATTGCTTCTCCTCGCGTGCCCTATAAGATGCGCGAGGAATCTTATCTATGAGTGGATATCATGAGCACGCCAACGATTCCAGCGGGTCGCCGATCCGTCCTCATTTCCGGCGCCAGCATCGCGGGACCAGCGCTCGCCTTCTGGCTCGATCGTCATGGGTTCGACGTGACGGTGGTCGAGCGGGCACCGACGATCCGTACCGGCGGATACCCGATCGACGTGCGCGGCACGGCGATCGACGTGGTCGAGCGTATGGGCCTGCTGCCCTCGATCCGCGCGGCCCATATCGCCTCCCGCGCGATGACCTTCGTGGATGGAGCTGGAAAAATCATCGGCAGCGTGCCGATCTACGAGGCGATCGGCAGCGACACCGACCGCGATGTCGAACTGCCGCGCGGCACTCTGGCAACGTTGCTCCATGACGCGACCCGAAACGGTCGCGTCGCGTACCGTTTCAACGACTCACTCGACACCCTCCATGATGACGGTGAGGGCGTCGATGTCGGGTTCGCCAGTGGCCGGCAGGCACGATACGATATCGTCATCGGCGCGGACGGGCTGCACTCACGGACGCGTCGCCTGGTCTTCGGCCCCGAGGAGCCGTTCAACCATTCCCTTGGTTTCTGCTTCAATCTCTTTTCCATGCCCAATGACAAGGGCCTGTCGCATGGCGGGATCGTTCATGCCGAGCCAGGACGCACGGCCGGTATCTGGGCGGTTCAGGACAGCCCAAGGGTCTTCGGCTTTCTTGCTTTTGCGACGGAGGAAGCGCCGGTTTCCGCCAGTCGTGACGCGCAGGAGCAGATCCGGCGTACGCGGGAAGCCTTCGCCGGCATGGGCTGGGAGGTTCCGCGTCTGCTCGATGCGATGGCGCAGGCCGATGATCTGTATTTCGATTCCGTCAGCCAGATCCGCATGCCGCACTGGTCCAAAGGGCGCGTGGCGTTGGTGGGCGATGCCGCGTTCGCGCCGTCTTTCCGGTCTGGACAAGGCACCAGCCTGGCACTGGTGGGCGCGTATGTGCTGGCAGGCGAACTGGCCACCCATGACGACCCGCAAGACGCGTTCGCAGCCTATGAGCGCCTTGCGCGGCCCTTTGTCGAGGCGAATCAGGCACTGGCCACCGCTGAGAATGGGGCGTTCTTCCTGCCCAGAACGCAAAAGGATATCGAGACGCGCGACCGGATCCTCGCCGAAATCGCCCGGAACGGAGCGGTCGGCGTATTCGATGACACTAAACAGGCGGTGCATAGCGCATTGCGTCTGCCGGATTACGCATCAGCTTCGCTACGGTGAGACAGGACGGTTCTGAGCTTCTCGGCGTCCGCCGGTGTCGCCGGATTGTAGACGACCAGGGTCAGGTCGGGCCGGCCATCGACCGAGAACGTCGAATGTTCGAAGGCGAAGGGGCCGAGGACTGGGTGATCGATGTGCTTGACGATGTCGGCGGGTGCCTCGGTGACGCTGTTCTCATGCCACATTGTGTAAAATTCGGGGCTGAGCCGGCAGAGTTCCGTCACCAGGGGGGCGACTTCGTCCGCCGCGCCGGCCCGCGTCGTCTCGATGCGAAAGGCACCGACCACGTAGCGTGCCATGCTTTCCCAGTCGGGCTGCATGGCGCGGGAGCGCGGATCGAGGAAGATGATCCGCAGGATGTTGCGTTCCCCCGGCGGCAGGGCGCTGTAGTCGCCCAGCATGATGGTCGCCGCCCGGTTCCAGGCCGGCACATCCCAGGTCGCGGTCCGGATGACCGCCGGGCTGGGGTCCAGTGCGTCGAGCACGCGTTGCAGGCGCGGCGTGACGCTGCCGCTCTTGCGATACCGGGCATCGGGCGGGCGGCCGAGGCCGAGCAGGAAAAGATGCTCGCGCTCGACATCGGTCAGCATCAGGGCGCGCGCGATCCGGTCCAGCACGTCGGCAGACGGGGCTCCGCCACGCCCCTGTTCGAGCCAGGTGTACCAGGTCGGGCTGATGTTTGCCCTCTGCGCGACCTCCTCGCGCCGCAGGCCGGGCGTGCGGCGACGTTCCAGGGGAAGGCCGAAGGCGACCGGATCGAGCCGTGCGCGGCGGTCCTTCAGCCAGATGCCTAGCCGCTTCTCGACGTGCTGGTGTTCGTTCATCCTGTTAGTCTTTATAATACGATAAAATCACTACTTTAACAGAATAGAGCATGGACCGAGATTTGTCTTCATCTGAAAGCGGGAGACACTGTCATGCGTGTATTCGTCACTGGTGCCACCGGATTTATCGGCATGCCGACCGTCAGGGAACTGGTCGCCGCCGGTCATGACGTGCTTGGCATGGCCCGTTCGGATGACGGGGCGCGCGCCCTCGCCGCCGTCGGCGCGCAGGTGCAGCGCGGCACGCTCGTAGATCTCGACAGCCTGCAAAAGGGGGCGGCGGTTTCGGATGCCGTCATTCATCTGGCCTTTATCCATGACTGGTCGAACTTCATGGCCAGTTGCGAAGCGGATCGTCGCGCCATCGAGGCGCTCGGGTCCGCGCTTGCCGCCTCCAACAAGCCGCTCCTGGCCACGGGCGGGCTGGCAGGACTGGCATCGCCGGGACAGGTGGCGACCGAAAACGATGTGATTCTGCCGGACTTCCCGTTCCCGCGCGTGTCCGAACAGACGGCGCTGGCGCTGATCCCGCAAGGTATCCGCGCGTCGGTGGTGCGCCTGCCGCAGGTCCATGACCGGGCCAGGCAGGGGCTTATCACGCCGCTGATCGAGACGTTCCGTCAGAACGGCACCTGCGCCTATGTGGGCGATGGGAGCAATCTCTGGCCTGCGGCGCATGTGCTCGATGTCGCCCGTCTTTACCGGCTGGCCATCGAAAAGGGGGCAACGGGCGCCGCCTGGCATGCGGTGGCCGAAGAGGGTGTGGCGATGCGCGATATCGTCGAGACGCTCGGTCGCCGTCTGGATCTGCCGGTCCGTTCGCTCTCAGCAGACGAGGCACCTGCGTTCTTCGGGCAGTTTGCGATGTTCGCGGGGTTCGACATGAGTGCCTCCAGCGCACTGACGCGGCAGGCACTGGGGTGGGAACCGACCGGTCCGGGACTGATTGCCGATCTTGCACAGCTTGAAATCGCGGACTGATGCCTGCGCAGACGGAGGCGGATTCATGAACGAAACGGAAATGGTGCTGGCAACGGGCGGCACGGGCTATGTCGGGGCACGCTGCATCATCTCACTCCTGGAACGCGGCTACAGCGTCCGGACCACGGTGCGAGACCTTCACCGGGAACCCGAACTGCGCGCCATGATCGCAAAAGAGGTCCATCCCGGCGACCGCCTGAACGTCGTTCCCGCCGACCTGACCGCCGACGCAGGCTGGGACACGGCAGCAGAGGGTGTGCGCTATGTCCTTCATGTTGCCTCGCCGGTGCTGGTGCGGGCGCCGAAAGACCCGGACGAGTTGATCAGACCGGCCCGCGACGGTGCAGCCCGGGTGCTGCGGGCCGCGATCAGGGCGGGTGCGGAGCGCGTGGTGATGACGTCCTCCGTGGCGGCGGCAAGCCGCAGGGTCGGCGGCCCGGACTGCGAATACGACGAGACCGTGTGGACCGATCCTGATGCCCCCGGTGTGGACGCCTATACGCGCTCGAAGACGATCGCCGAGCGCACGGCCTGGGAGATCATCGGCGCGGAGGGCGGGGCGACCACGCTGGCCGTCGTCAATCCGTCGGTCATTCTGGGACCGGTGCTCGGACGCGACTTTTCGCCGTCCATCGGGCTCGTCCAGCGGTTGCTGGCGGGCAAGGTGCCGGGCCTGCCACGGCTCGGCTTCGATTTCGTCGATGTGCGCGATCTTGCTGATCTGCATCTTCGGGCCATGACCAACCCGGCGGCGGCGGGTCAGAGATTCATCGGCGCGGGCGAATTTGCATGGATGGCGGACATTGCCAGAGTCCTGAAAGCCGCGCTTGGGCCGGAGGCAGCCAAGGTTCCGACGCGCGCCTTACCGGATTTCGTGCTGCGCCTTGTGGGCTTCTTCGATCGCGATCTCGGCGCCATGAACGGCTATCTCGGGCATAAATATACCTACTCTTCCGCCAAGGCGCAGTCCGTCCTCGGCTGGAAGGCCCGGCCGCTGGAAGAAACGGTCGTCGATTGCGGTCGTAGCCTGATCACGATCGGAGCCGTTTGAGGCCCTGTCACGATACACGCTCATACCCGGATCAGACAATCAATGCAGTCTTCTTCCACCTCTTGCTGGCGCTATTTACCCAGCCCATATTCCTGCCGTCGTCCGACACTGCTTAACAGACACGGAGGATTCCAAAATGCATTTTTCTCGTATGATTCAGGCCGGCGCCTTTGTTGCTACACTGGCCTGCTGCGCGGCTGCACTGCCTGCGCAGGCTCAAGATGCGTTGCGCGTCGTTGACGCACGGGGACACCAGGTCGGTATCCTGGTCCCGGTCCAGGGCATCGCGACGACAGCGGCAATGCCCGATATCGACATGTTCGAGGCCGTTGATCGCATGATGGCACGCAATATGGCTCTCATGGAGGCGGCCGATCGGACATTGGCCTCGCAGTTGGACGGCGTCCTGCGCGCCGTTCCGGCTGTTGGTCACGACCTCCCGAAGCAGAGCATGTCCTGGCAGCGTTTCGAAACGGTCAGCACCGGTGGACCCACCGCCTGTATGCAGACGATCACGATCACATCGAACGGTCAGGCGACGCCAATCGTTCATGTGTCACGCACCGGAAGCAAGTCCTGTGCGACGCTCCCCGCGCCGATGGCAGTTGACAATCTCGGAGATCAAAAGACTGGTTCCAAGGCTCTCACCCCCGCCGTCGAGATGCGGACGGAAGTCCCGACGAACGGACACGCTGGAAGCGCTCTATAAGCCAGGTGGTGGCCCAAAAATCCCAGGCCACCATCATAGAAGGAAAATATATTGATTTTCTGCGATCATCGCCATGATGGTTAACGAAAATCAACAAAACCCATGTAATTTTTGCCCGCAACACCGCCACAGAAAATAAATACAAACATAAATAATAAAATTATTCATGAAAAAGAATCTGCATTTCGTGCCCTCTTGACGAGGCAAGCATCTCTTCCAATCTTGCTTTCGCCGGACGCCATCGGGTCCGGCATAGGCTCCCTGAGCCGGACAACTGGAATCCATGTTGCTTTAATCGGAGGATGTGGATGTCGACACTGAAAGGACTTTATTCCCGCTATCGCCGCTCCTTGCGCACAGCCGCCCGGAGATGGCGCAACCGACTGGAGGGAGGCGTATCATGGTAACGCGCCCCCTTTTCGGAGACGATCCGCTAGCTCCGCGTGTCCTCTCCGTGCTCCGCCGCCTGGGTCATGACGGACGTGGCGTGACGCTAACATCTCTGGTGGCCCATACCGGTATACCGGGGATCAGACTTCGCTCCACGCTGGAACGCCTGGTCCAGGCGGGCGCGGTCGCCCCTGCCGGGTGTGATCCCCTGGCTTCTGATCTCGCGTTCCGTCTCCCCATGCGGGCAAGAGCCGCACCGCCAGTTCCGGTCGCGGCGTAAGGCACTGACCGCGCCGGGTAGATCAGAAACGCCTTCTCCGAGCGGAAACGCCGTCTTTTCTGGAACGACCGCACGAATGAGAGGGTGGAGCGGGGCCTTCCATCGGAGGCCCCGCGTCTCTGAAGGTGAGGTCGAAAGCAGAGAGAACAGGGAGATGTCGAGTTTTATCCATTTTCTCAACCTGAAGGCGCTTCAGGACTATTGGAATAACCATCCCTCCTTGCCCCGTTCACTTGTGACGATGGGGCCAGTTTGGTCGCATTCCGCCGGAGAGACGGAGCGAGCGGAACAGACGGCCAAGCAACCTTGGCGCCTTCGGCAGAGGGAGAGACCACACGTCGCTGTCGGTCTCGTCCTCATGCTGCTGGTCGGAATGGCCTCGCCGACATCAGCTCATGCGCCGCATGATGTGCTGTCGTGCGAGACAGAAAAGCAGCCGGTGAACATTCCATCCATGCCACTGGCCCGCGCCATCGAGATGTTGGGCCGGCAGACCGGGTGCCCGGTCCTTGTCGACCCGCCCCTTATGGACGGCCGGACCTCGGCAGCCGTCAAGGGCGCCTATACGCCTCAGGGCGCCCTCCTCCATCTGTTCGGGTCCGTGCATGTCGACGTCACCGCCACTGTTTCGGGCTTGAGCGTCAGCCCTCTGGATGCGACGGCTCTGACATCGGGCGACACGCGCGCCGGCCTGAGGACTGCATCATGACTCTTCACACGGACAGGCCGAACAGAATTATGTCGCTTCCGACCGTTCAGATCGGCACAGAACTGGCGGTCCTGCTGGCCGACTATCTTGGCGACGAGGAAAGAGATCGGGGATATGACGGCCTCATGCGTCGGGCGGCTGACCACCGGGTTTACGATCGGGTTTCTCGCTGGAGAACCGCGTCAGACCCGGAAGCAACGACCGTCGCCGTGGTCCGAAAACTCCTGCCTGTCGCTGACCGCGCGCACATGGCCAAGGCCCTGGGCTGGTCGTTGGGAGACCTCGAAAACCAGCTGACATCGGCCTTGCCAAAGGCCGTGCGAGATCATGCCAGAACATTGTCCTGTCGTCTGCCACGCTGGCACCGGCTCTGACCCGGATGTGCGCCGGAACGACCACGTGTCTTTCCGCAGACTGTTTCAGTCCGCATGTGGGTCCGCATCCACATCCGAGGGATCGAGCGGTTCGACCAGTCCTTCCTTGTCCGGATCAATTGGTGGCTCCTCTTCGTCAGGTGCAAGCGCCGGATGCGGGCGCTGCTCCTTCTCCCGAGAAGGAAGCGGAGGCGGTTCGAACGGGCGGTGAGCACCCGTGATCCGTAACGTGTCCTGCATGGGGACATTCTCCATCGCTAAAAGAAAAACCAGACCCAGGACGTGGGAACTATAACGCAATTCATAAATGGGAAAACGGCTATGGAAGACCTCTCCATGAAACGTTCCTGGCAAAGCAGGGACTGGTCCCGCCTCATCAAGCTGTTCAGGGGCCTGACATTCTACGAGCGTTTTGAACAGGCGATCATTCTGACCCTGATTGCGCTCATCATGCTGGTAACCGCCATCGCGACGATTCATCTGATCGGCGCGGTATGGCATCTGGTCGTCGATGTCGGGATCGATCCGATCAACCAGACGATCTTCCAGGCGATTTTTGGCGCGATCTTTACTGTTATCATCGCTCTTGAGTTCAAACACTCCCTGCTGGTCGTTCTTGCCCAGCATGAGAACGTTATCCGGGTGCGAACCATCGTCCTGATCGCCCTCCTGGCGATTGCCCGCAAATTCATCCTGCTGGATCTGCATGATGTGACTGCCATGGAACTGTTCGCTCTCTCGGCGGCTGTTCTGGCTCTGGGCATCGTCTACTGGCTGGTTCGCGAGCAGGATGCGCGTGTCGCGCGCGACGCCAGGGAACAGGCGCCTCTCGAAGATAATCCTGCGGCCCGCTGTGAGCCTGAACGGTCTTCATCCTGAAGAATCGAGGTAAAGGCGGTCTCTAACGCCGCCTTTACTAAAAGCCCCATTACGTCCCGTGCGATGAGGGCGTGTTCTTCGTCGTCTCTGGCCCTGACGGCGCCAGATGATCTGTGTCGATGGGCCGGAACGGCGGAATGGGTTGTCCGGGATAATAGACCGGCCCCTTGTAATTCTGATCCAACTGGCTTGCGTTCAAGCTGTCGACCAGCATATCACCTGTGCCGTCTTCGTAATGAGTGCGAGCTCCGGTTTTGGGGATTGTGGACGTTCCCTCAGTCGCCCTCGCATCGAACGATGTTGCAGCCGCCCGTGCAAGATCAGCAGCATGTGCGTCCGACTGGCCCAGTAGAGACAAGCCCAGAGCAGCGCACGGCAGAAATATTTTCATCCTCTTCATGCTCATGACCTTTCGAGACTCTCCCCCGGCCGGATGAATGGCCGGGGGAGAGGTTTCGTCACGCCATCAGGCTGCCTCTTTCCGCGCCTCGATCTGGGGCACGGCTTCCTCCGCGCGTGTCGTAGAGGACGTAATCGCGATACGACGCGGCTTCATCGCTTCGGGTATCTCACGTTTCAGGGTAATGGACAGAAGTCCGTTCTCGAAGTGCGCATCGGTGACTTTCATATGCTCGGCCAGATCGAAGCGGCGTTCGAATTCTCTGCCCGCAATACCCCGATGGAGATATTCGGCGGCGCTTTGCGGCTCCGGTGCCTTTCGTCCTGTCACGACAAGAGTATTGCGCTCCTGGGTGATCGCTAGGTCGTTCTCGGCAAGTCCGGCAACCGCCATGTCGATGCGGTAATCATCCTCACCGGTCTTGATGATATCGTAAGGTGGCCAGTTATCGGCCGTCGGAATTCGACCGGCGAGATCAAGGGCATTGAGCATTCTGTCAAAGCCCACGCTCGAACGGAACAGGGGAGCAAAATCAACGGTGGCTCTCATAGCCATATCCTCCTTTGAGCAACATGGACACAAGATCAAAACTGATAGTTCTGTCTGCCGACCCCTTCGGCGGTCGGCAAATTCAATCTGGGAACTCCATGCATGGTGTCAAGAGGCATCAAAAATGCAAAAGGGCAGGTTTGGGCGTCCTCTATCGTTCGCGTCTTCATTGCCTGCGCGTCTTCGCGAGTGAGACGGACCGATGCCCATTTCACGAGCATCATGCTATAAAGCATCATCGCGTGTTCAGAGTGGACCAGAACAATGCCTGATAGCGTCAGATGGAAGTTTCTGGCCGTGGCTTTCGCCGCGACCATGCTGAGTGCGGCTCCGGCGGAGGCCAGGCCGTGGATTTATGCTGGACCACCAGTTGTCGTTCCACCACCAGTCGTGGTCGCGCCGCCACCTCCGCCTGTCGTGATTGCACCACCTCCCGTCACGATCATTCGCCCCCCACCACCGGTGCCACCCTACGAAATGGTGCCCCTGCCACGCCGAGGCTATGTCTGGGAGCCGGGCCGCTGGTTCTGGACTCCGCGCGGCTACATCTGGCGAAGAGGCTGGTGGCGGCGCTGGTGAACTCTGCCGTCTGTGATGCCGCGACGACCCAGCGAACTCTTGCATGCTTTCCGGAATGAAGAGCCTCGCGTAACGGAGAGGAACATCTACCAACGCGAGCGACCGCATCGCATGCAAGTTGGGCCACGCCCAGCACGGCGCTCGGCTTACCTGGTCTTCAGGCGGCGTTTTGGGGCAGGAAAACGAAGGGGTTTGCCTGCCCCGTCACGATCCGGCCCCATGGCAAAAGCAGGTGTAGCAACGCCGTGAATTATGCGGCGCCCAACGGAAGAGTCTGTGCTTCTGACGCCTCACCTCATTCACAAAAATATCAGAATAATTAATAGATATTCATCATATCACCGAACGTTCTCCTTTTGTCGTCCGCCGGATTACGCCCGGATACGCCAGAGTACGCACACGTCGACAATTGCCGACACCAGTACTATTGTCTCACCTCCAAAGTACAATGTGCTCACCTTGAGGTATTCGTTTTTTATGCCCCATGATCTGGTTCTCTCCAGACGGAAAGGGCAGGACGATGACGGACAAGGACCGCAGGACGAAGGCCGGGCCGATCGCGCCGGCCAACGATAATAATCCACCGGGAACCGTGTCCGATCCGGCGATGAAAGCGCGGATGGACGAACTGGTGTTCATCCTCGCCAGGATGCTGGGACGCCAGATCGCCCGCGAGGAATTCGAACGGCGGCTGGGTGAGATTGACACCGCCAACGACAACGATCCGTCGGGCCGCAGTACGGCAAGTCGGGAGGAACCGGATGAATGATGCCCGTCCTATCCATGGGACCATTTCAGGGAGGCCGGTATCACCCACTTTTGCGCTTCCTCCATTCGTACAAATGTATTACGTTTGTTATGCAATCAGGAGGAAGCCATGTCCGCCGTGACGTTCCGTGTCGATGACGCCCTCAAATCCGCCGCTGTCGCCAAACTCTCCGCGCACGGCCTGTCTCTCTCCGACGTACTGCGCGATACCCTGGCCTATATCGCCGAGACCGGCCAGCCACCGGTCAAGCGGCGGCTTGTGACCGACGAAGATGCAAGGCTGATCGAAATCGTCCGAGAACGCCTCGCCGATCCCGCCCCCCGCCACCGCATGACGCTGGCGGAACTCAAGGCCCGCCATCCGGATGACTGAATACGCGATCGAATTCGATGATCGCGCACTTCGGGAATGGGACGGGCTTGACGGCAGCATTCGCAGGAAGTTCGAGAAAAAGCTCGAAAAACTGGTTCTGAACCCGCATTCTCCCGGTAACGAACTGCACGGCGATCTCGCGGGATTCTACAAGATCAAACTGCGCCAGGACGGCTACCGCCTCGTCTATCAGGTCGTGGAACAGCGGATCGTCATTTTTGTCATCGCGGTCGGACGCCGTGAGGACAGCGAAATCTACACGACGGCAACCGGGCGCATCCCGGAGACGCCAGCCGACCGGATAAAACAGCCCAGCGGCAAAAGTCGCAAAAGGTAAAGCTTACGAAAAACCACCTGTGGGGAAAAGCCGCCATGACCCGTGTCGCACTCTATGCTCGCTATTCCTCGGACAACCAGCGGGCGGCTTCTATCGAGGACCAGTTCCGCCTCTGTGAAGAGCGCGCCGCGCGCGAGGGCTGGCAGGTGGTCGATTACTATCGCGACGCGGCCATCTCCGGGGCCAGCATGATCCTGCGTCCCGGCATCCAGACCCTGCTCCGCGACGCCCAGGCCGGGCAGTTCGACATCGTGCTCGCTGAAGCCCTCGATCGCGTGTCCCGCGACCAGGCCGACGTCGCCACCCTGTTCAAGCGCCTACAATTCGCCGGCGTCACTATTGTCACCCTGGCGGAGGGCGAAATCAGTGAGCTTCACGTCGGCCTCAAGGGCACGATGAACGCGTTGTTCCTCAAGGATTTGGCCCTGAAGACCCATCGCGGCCTGCGGGGCCGGGTCGAGGCGGGCAAATCCGGCGGCGGCCTGTGCTACGGCTATCGTGTCGTGCATCAGATGGACGCGCGGGGCGAACTGATCCGGGGCGAGCGCGAGATCGACGAGGCGCAGGCGGAAATCGTCCGCCGCATCTTCCGTGAGTTCGCCTCGGGCCGCAGCGCGCTTTCCATCGCCAGCCGTCTGAACAACGAAGGCATCGCCAGTCCTACGGGCGGTAAGTGGAACAACACCACCCTGCGCGGCAACGCCCTGCGTGGGACCGGCATTCTGAACAATGAGCTTTATATTGGACGCCTCGTCTGGAACCGCCTGCGTTATCTGAAAGACCCGCAGACCGGCAAGCGCGTCTCGCGGCTGAACCCGCAAGCTGAGTGGATCATCACCGACGTTCCCGAACTGCGGATCATGGATGACGATCTCTGGCAGGCCGTCCGTACCCGGCAGGCGCTGATCGCGGAAAAGAGCGTGAACATCAGCGCGGGTATCCGCGCCTCCCTCAACAAGCTGAACGGCCAGCGCCGCCCGAAATCCCTGCTGTCGGGTCTGGTGTTCTGTGGCGTGTGCGGCGGTCCCTGCTCGATCCGGGGCGGCGGCCGCTTCGCTTGTTCCACCCACATGGACAACCGGTCCTGCACCAACAGGACCACGATCCGTCGCCCGGAATTGGAAGACCGGGTGCTGTGTGGCCTCAAGGACCGGCTGATGACCCCGGAAGCGGCGGCGGAGGCGATGCGCGCCTATGTCGAGGAAACCAACCGCGCCAACCACGAACGCCGCGCCAGCACGGCGGGATGGCAGACGGAACTGACCAGGCTGCGCAAGGGGCTGAAACAGATGCTCCAGGTCATCGAGGATGGCGGTTACACACGTGGCATGGTCGAGCGGATGCGCGAAATGGAGGCCCGTGAGGATGAATTGGTCGCCCTGCTCGCCGCCCAGCCGCAGGACGTACCGGATATTCATCCCAACGTCGCGGCGATCTTCAAGCACAAGGTCGAGCGGCTGGCGGAAACCCTGAACCACCCCGAGGACCGGCAGGAAGCGTCCGAGGCCATCCGCGCGCTGATCGAGAAGATCGTGCTTCATCCCGGCAAGGGGCGAGGCGAAATGCACGCCACGCTGCATGGCGAACTGGGCACGCTATTGGATTTCGCCGCCTCGCGCGGTCAGGGAGCCAAAAACGCGAACACTCCCGGAGCCAGGGCTTCGGGAGTGTCGGTATCGGGTATTGCGGGGGCAGGATTTGAACCTGCGGCCTTCAGGTTATGAGCCTGACGAGCTACCGGGCTGCTCCACCCCGCGGTGGTGTATGTGATGTTGGTGTGGGGGTTTTTGTGAGTGGGCTAGGGGACCTGGCGGCGACCGACTTTTCCGCACCTTGAGGTGCAGTATCATAGGCGCTGAGGGATTTCACGGCCGAGTTCGGGAAGGGATCGGGTGTAGGGCCCTCGCAATGGCCACCAGGTCTTCTAGCCCACCCAGTCTTTTTGAGAGTGGGCGGAGGTTGGTGTTTTATGAGTGTGGCTGATTTCTGTGCATGTGTTTGATGTGAGAAGTATGAGCGATTAGGACCGGTTAGCTGCATGCATTACTGCACTTTCACACCCGGCCTATCAACGTGATGGTCTGTCACGGCTCTATGAGACCTCGTTTTGAGGTGGGTTTCCCGCTTAGATGCTTTCAGCGGTTATCCCGTCCATACTTAGCTACCCGGCTGTGCC
>NZ_JAPQLL010000017.1:0-34386 GCF_028981865.1 Wolbachia endosymbiont of Drosophila nikananu
AATTATGACAGCAGTAGTGGAAGCATTTGGAAAGCCACATGTAAATGTGGGAACAATAGGCCATGTGGATCATGGGAAGACAACGTTAACAGCGGCAATAACAAAGCATTATGGAAATTTTGTAGCGTACGATCAGATAGATAAAGCGCCAGAAGAAAGGAAGAGGGGGATAACGATAGCAACAGCGCATGTTGAGTATCAGACGGAAAAAAGGCATTATGCACACGTTGATTGTCCTGGACATGCTGACTATGTAAAGAACATGATAGTAGGTGCAGCACAGATGGATGCGGCAATATTGGTAGTGTCGGGGGTTGATGGGCCAATGCCACAAACGAGAGAGCATATATTGCTAGCGAAGCAGGTAGGTGTTGGATATATCGTGGTGTATATAAATAAAGCTGATGTTGCTGATGCTGATATGATAGATTTGGTAGAAATGGAAGTGAGGGAATTGCTGAATAAATACGGATTTCCAGGGAATGAAGTGCCTGTGGTAGTGGGGTCTGCATTGAAAGCGCTGGAGGATGACAGCAGCGAATATGGAAAGAAATCAATAGATAAATTGATGGGAAAGTTAGATGAATATGTGGCGGTCCCACCAAGGCCTGTGGATTTACCATTTCTATTGCCAATCGAGGATGTATTTTCGATATCGGGGCGAGGAACGGTGGTAACAGGAAGGATAGAGAAGGGGGAGATAAAGACGGGAGAAGAGATAGAGATAATAGGTCTGAAAGCGACGCAAAAGACGATATGCACAGGTGTAGAAATGTTTAAGAAGTTGCTGGATAAGGGGAGTGCAGGACTCAATGTAGGAATATTGCTCAGAGGAACAAAAAGAGAAGAAGTGGAGAGAGGGCAAGTATTAGCAAAACCGGGGACGATAACGCCGCATAGAAAGTTTAGGGCGGAGGTTTATATATTAAAGAAAGAAGAAGGAGGAAGGCATACACCATTTTTTGCAAATTACCAGCCACAGTTTTATTTAAGAACAACGGATGTAACTGGGAGCATAAAATTGCTAGATGGGAAGGAGATGGTAATGCCAGGAGATAATGTGAGTGTAGAAGTAGAATTGCAAGTACCGATAGCAATGGATAAGGGATTGCGTTTTGCGATAAGAGAAGGCGGTAGAACTGTTGGTTCTGGTGTTGTTTCTGAGATTTTGGAGTGTAGTAACTAAGATGAAGCAAGATATATATATTAACATTAAGGCTTTCGATTGTTCTTTATTGGAGGAGTGTGTTCGAAAATTTGTTGATGAATTAAAGCGGTCCAATGCAAAATTATCTGGTCCGATTGCGTTGCCAAGAAAAGATTCTAAATTTATTGTTAATAGATCTCCTCACGTTGATAAAAAATCTCGTGAACAGTTTGAAATGAGAACTTCTAGGCGTTTGATTGTTTTACATGATCTTACTCCTACTATGATGCAGATGCTTACAGGTTTATCTTTTTCTGCTGGCGTGGAAGTGGATTTAAAAGTCAAGGAAGTTAAGGTTTAGGAGAAGGAAATGAAGAGAATAAATTCACTGAGGAGAATTGGTTTGTTAATGATGAATATTGGTCATACTGCTATATACTCTGACAATAGTCGCATGGCTGTAACTTTATTGCATCTCAGCGAAACTCATATTGTTGATATAAAAGGACAAGATAAATGTGGCTATAATTCAGTCATTTTAGGCACAGGAGATTTTAAAAATATAGCAAAACCTCAGTTGGAATATTTAAAGAAAAAGGGTGTAAATAATAAATGTAAGTTATACGAAAGTAGATTAAATGACTTGTCGGGAATAGAATGTGGTAAAAAAGTGGGAATCAATCATTTTGTGGTTGGTCAATATCTTGATATTACGGGTTATTCTATAGGTAAAGGATTTGCTGGTGTGATGAAGCGGCATAACTTCAGTGGGCTTAGGGCATCTCATGGTGTTTCTATTGCTCACAGATCACAAGGTTCCACTGGTCAATGTCAGGATCCTGGTAGAGTGTTCAAAGGAAAGAAAATGGCTGGTCATTTAGGTAACAGCAGAATAACTGTACAAAATATGAAGATATTATCCATTGATTATGAAAATAGTATAATTGCTGTGAAGGGTAATAATGTTCCTGGGTTTAAAAATTCCTATGTTTTTGTAAGAGATGCAGTTAAAAAATCTTTACATAAAGATGTTTCTTTTCCGGTAGGTTTACTGTTAGATGTAAATGATGATGCTAGTAATTTGGTAAGTTAGTTATGGAATGTAATTTAGTTAATCTATCTAATAATAATGTAGGTACTGCTCAGCTCAATCCTTTGATATTTTCTGCTAAGCAAAAATTGAGTGTTTTGCATGATATAGTGAGATGGCAATTAGCGAAGAGAAGAGCTGGTACTCATAAAACAAAAGGTATCAGTGATGTCTCTGGTACAACAGCTAAACCTTATGGTCAAAAACGTACCGGTAGGGCAAGACAAGGGAGCTTGCGATCTCCTCAATTTAGAGGTGGTGGGGTTATTTTCGGCCCTGTTGTGAGGAGTCATAGTTATTCTCTTAATAAGAAGGTACGCAAATTTGGTTTAAAAATTGCTTTATCTCTAAAGTATTTAAATAATCAAGTGATTATTCTGGATAATTTAAATATTGATGTGAAGAAAACGTCTGAAATGTGTAAATGTATTAAAAATTTTAAATTTTCTTCCTTTTTGATAGTTGGTGATTATGGAGATGATTTGTTGCGTGTTGTTAGAAACTTGCATTATGTAGACTTAATCAAACCTATTGGGTTAAATGTCTTTGATATATTGAATCACGAATGCGTAATGTTGACAAAGGATACTTTAAAGCATCTTGAAGGTAGATTGTTATGATCAAATATAATAATATAATAAAATCTCCTATAATTACAGAAAAGGCTTCTTTTTTGAGGGAGAAGTTTAATAAATATTCTTTGTATGTTTTTATAAATGTAAATAAGCGTCAAATAAAGTTGGCAATAGAGTCTCTATTTGATGTTAAAATTTCTTCTATAAATGTTGTTAGAATTAAGCCTAAATATAGGCGTTTCAGGGGTGTGGTTGGTTGTGAAAAACAGAAAAAGAAAGTTTATTTTTCTTTGATAGATGGTCAAAAATTAGATATAATGAGCGTTTAATATGGGTATGAAATTTTTTAATCCTGTTACTCCGTCTTCTCGTGGGACTGTGTTAGTAAGTAAAGTTGGTTTATCAAAAGATGAGCCAGAAAAGTCTCTTACATCCGGTAAAAAGTCCAGTGGTGGAAGAAATAATTATGGTAGAATTACAACTCGTCATAGGGGTGGTGGTCACAAAAAGAAGTATAGAGTTATAGATTTTAAGCGTAATAGAAGTGGTCAGGGTATAGTTGAAAAAATAGAGTATGATCCAAATAGAAGTGGGTTTTTAGCGTTAATATCATATAAGGAAGATGATATTAAGTCTTATATATTAGCTCCTCAAGGTATGAAGCCTAGTGATATTGTTACAGCTGGAAATGATGCTGATATTTTGCCAGGTAATTGTTTGCTACTCAAGTATATACCTGTTGGTTCTTTCGTTCATAATGTTGAGCTGAAGCCAGGTAATGGTGCTGCGATTGCTAGAGCTGCTGGTTGTTATGCGCAAATCGTTGGTCGTGATGGCCAATATGTTTTATTACGACTCAGGTCTGGTCAAATTAGGTTGATTTTATCTTCTTGCAAGGCTACTGTTGGTGTAGTATCTAACCCTGACCATAAGAATAGAAAGCTGGGCAAAGCTGGAAGAAGTAGGTGGCTTGGAATTAGACCTACTGTGCGTGGGGTTGCAATGAATCCGGTTGACCATCCTCATGGAGGTGGGGAAGGAAAAACCTCTGGTGGTCGTCATCCTGTTACTCCTTGGGGTGTTGCAACAAAAGGAAAGAAAACTCGGAGGAAAAATAAATCTAGTGATAAGTATATAAAACAATTGAAAGGTTAGTTTATGAGTAGATCTGCGTGGAAGCCTCCTTTTTGTCATCCTTCTATATTAAAGTCGGTGAATAATGCTTTAAACAAGGGGTTTGTTAACATGGCTATAAAAGTTCATTCCAGGGCTTCTGTAATTCTTCCTAATTGTTTAGGTTTAAAGTTTGCTGTTTATAATGGTAAGGATTACATTCCTGTTAATGTTAATGATCAGAATATGATAGGTCATAAGTTTGGTGAATTTTCGCCCACTCGTAAATTTACTGGGCATAGTGGTGATAAAAAGGCGACAAGGAGGTAATTTATATGAAAAACAGAGATGTAATAGTTAAAGCTGGTTCTAGGGTTTTAAAATCAACTCCTCGTAAATTGAATTTGGTTGCTGGTTTAGTACGTAATAAAAAAGTTTCTTTTGCTACTGTGCAATTAAGATTTTGTGAAAAGAAGGCTGCGGTTCTTATAAGGAAGGTATTAAATTCTGCAATTGCTAATGCTCAATATAATTATGGATTGGATATCGATAATTTATATATAAAAGAAATTTCAATAGGTAAGTCTCTTACTTTGCGTAGGGTGTGTCCAAAAGCTATGGGTAGAGCTAATAGAGTTAGTAAACGTTATAGTAATATAACTGTAAAGTTGGGGGAAATTATATGATTCATAAAAATAGAAAATTAATAAGGAAAGTGCAAAAGTATGGGAAATGTTAATCCTAAAGGGTTTAGGTTAAAAATAATTAATACTTGGTCATCTGTTTGGTATGCTGAGAAGGGTTATAAACAAGGGTTGCATCAAGATTTATCTATTCGCAGTTATATCAATGAATCTTTTAAGCATGTTGGTGTTTCTAAAGTAATTATAGAGCGTACGATCGATTTGGTGTCTGTAATAATACATTCTTCTAGACCTGGAGTGATAATAGGTAAGAAAGGCTCAGATATTGAGAAGATAAAGCAAAAAATAGCTGAAAAAGTAAAAAATAATGTGGAAGTGAATGTAGTAGGAGTTAAAAGGTCTGAAATAGATGCAACTTTAATATCAAACAGCATTGCGCAACAGTTAGAAAAAAGGGTTTCATTTAGAAGAGCGATGAAAAAAGCTATTCAAAGTTGTTTAAGGATGGGTGCTAGAGGTATTAAAGTAAGTTGTTCTGGGCGCCTTGGCGGAGCTGAGATAGCTCGTACTGAATGGTATAAAGAAGGTCGTTTGCCTTTACACACTTTACGTGCTAATATAGATTATGCTTTTTGTGAAGCAAAAACTATATATGGTATTATAGGAGTTAAGGTTTGGGTTTATATTGGTAATTAAGGTATATTGAGATGTTTGTTCCCAAAAAAAGTAAATATAAAAAAGTATTTAAAGGACGAATTAAGGGTAACACGAAAGGTGGTAGTACGCTATCTTTTGGAGATTATGGTCTAAAGGCTATGGAAGCTGGTAGGATTCAATCTAAACATATTGAAACCGCAAGGCGTGTAATATCTAGAACTTTAAAACGTTCTGGTAAAGTCTGGATAAGGATTTTTCCTGACACTCCTGTTAGTAAAAAGCCAGCGGATGTACGTATGGGTAAGGGAAAAGGTAGTGTTGAATTTTGGGTGTTTAAAGCTAAGCCCGGTAGAATGTTGTTTGAAATTAGCAGTGATGTTCCCATGCATTTAGCAAGATTGGCGCTTGAAAAGGCAACCGCTAAGCTTCCTATGAAGTGTAAATTTGTATCTAATCATAATTAAATGGAGTTGCAATGGATATAGCTGACATTGAATCGAGGTCTTCGCAAGAATTGCATGAAATTCTTGTGAGTTTGAGAAAAGAGTTTGTTAATTTGGTTTTTCAAAAGAAGTTGGGGCAGTGCAACAATATTTCGCGTTTTAGCTTAATAAGAAAGAGCATAGCTCGTATTCTAACTACATTAAATAAAAGAAGAAGAGAGGGAAAGAATGCCTAAAAAGGTTTTTTGTGGTACTGTAACTAAGGCTAAGTGTGATAAGACTGTAAAGGTTTCGGTATTACAAGTGTATAAGGATGAGCTATATAAAAAGGTTATAAAAAAATACAAGAAGTACACAGCACATGATGAGAATAATAGTTGTAAAGAAGGGGACAAGGTTTTAATACAAGAACACAAGCCTATTTCTACTACTAAAAAATGGGTTGTTGTTAATAGCTCATATTGAATAGGATATTTATATGATTCAAAAAAATACATTGTTGGAAGTAGCTGATAATTCTGGTGCGCGTGCAGTGCTTTGTATTGGTTTATTGGGTGGTAGAAAGTCTGCATCTATAGGTGACACAGTTATTGTATCTACTAAATCTATTATTCCAAGAGGGAAGGTTGAGAAGGGAAAAGTATATAGAGCAGTTGTGGTGAGGGTGAAAAGCCCTATTAGAAAATCTGATGGTTCTGTAATTCGTTTTTCTAGCAATGCTGTAGTTTTGATTAACGATCAAGGTGAACCACTTGGTACTCGGGTATTTGGTCCGGTAAAAAAGTTATCATCTGGTTCTTTTATGAAGATAATGTCATTAGCTGTTGAGGTTTTATAATGAGTGCTAAAATAAAAAGTGGTGACGACGTTATAGTTTTAACTGGTAGAGATAAGGGAAAAATTGGTAAAGTGATTAAAGTTGTGGCATGTGATGCTAAAAAGAAAGTAATTGTTTCTGGGGTAAATGTACATAAGAGACACACTAAACCAAAAGCTGGTAGTAGTGGTGGTATATTAAATAAAGAGTTAGCTATTGATATATCCAACGTTGCAACATTGGACCCTAAATATAAAACTCCAACTAGAGTGGGGTTTAAGGTTATAGACGGTAGAAAAGTGCGTTTTGCAAAAGTTTCTGGAGAAGTGATAGATTAGGTTGATATGTTTAAAGAATTGTATAAAGATAGCATAGCAAAGTCCTTAAAGGATAAGTTCAATTACGGTAATGTAATGCAAGTACCTAAACTTGTCAAGGTGTGTATCAATATGGGCGTTGGAGATGCTGCTACAGATAGTAAAGCAATAAATGAACCACTTGATAGCCTATATTTGATTACTGGGCAGAAGCCTCTATCAACTTTTGCAAAAAAATCTATTTCTGGCTTCAAGATCAGAAAAGGTGCTACAGTAGGTTGCAAAGTAACTTTGCGTAGAGATAAAATGTATGAGTTTTTAGAAAGATTGATATATATTGCTTTGCCAAGGGAAAAAGATTTTAGAGGATTTAGTGTGAAGCAATTTGACGGTAATGGTAATTTTTCCTTTGGTATAAAGGAACATATCTCGTTTTTAGAAATAGACTATGATAAAATAAGTAAAATTAGAGGTATGGATATTAATATTATAACAAGTGCAGTTAGTGATAAGGAAGCAAAGGAATTATTACTGGCTCTTAAATTTCCTTTTTTTGATTAATTGAGAGGAGAAATATATGGCAAAAAAATCTATGATAGAAAGAAATCTTCGCAGAATAAAGCTGTGCGATCAATATAAAGAAAAAAGAGAGAAATTGAAATCTATAATAAATAATAAGAATTTGTCTATTGTAGAAAGGTTTACAGCTCAAAATAAATTAATTAAAAAATTGCCTAGAAATTCTTCTAAAACTAAAATTAGAAATAGGTGTGCTTTAACTGGGAGGTCAAGAGGAGTATATAGAAAATTTGGTTTATGTAGGATTGTTTTGCGTGATTTATGTTCTTTTGGGCAAGTTCCAGGAGTTACAAAGTCTAGTTGGTAATTATAATATAAGGAGTATATTGTGGCGTTATCTGATAGTATTGGTGATTTTTTAACAAGGATACGTAATGCTCAATTGGCAATGCATAGAACAACAAGAGTGTTGTTTTCTAAAGTGAATTCTTCTATACTGAAGATTTTAAAAGATGAAGGGTATATCCTTGATTATGAAAAGCAAGTTGTAGATAATTTACCTTCTTTCATTGTAAAATTGAAGTATTATGAGAAGTCACCTGTAATTAGTGACATAGTTAGGGTGTCAAAGCCTGGTTGTCGTTGTTATTCTAAGTATAAGGACATTTCTAAAGCATATAATGGTCTTGGTATTTTTATTATATCGACACCCAAAGGAGTGATGACTGATTATAATGCACATAAGTTAAAGGTTGGTGGAGAAGTTTTGTGTCGTGTGTTTTAAATAATAGGAGAAATTCATGTCTCGTGTAGGTGCTGCTCCTATCAATATTCCTGCTGGTGTTTCAGTTGAATATAATAATGGTAGGATGTTAATAAAGAGCGCTAAGGCTGAAAAAGAAGTTAGCTTAATCAGTGATGTTGTGTGCCGTATTGTTGATAATCAGCTATTCCTTTCTGTGGATCAAGATAAAGATGATTATGATGAAATAAAGCCTATGTGGGGCACTTATAGGAGTAATATTAATAATATCATTAACGGCATGATTGATGGTTTTTCTGTTAATCTTGAGATTAACGGTGTGGGGTATAAGGCAGAGTATGATGGTAAGTATTTGACTTTGTATCTTGGTTATAGCCATAATGTTAAATATAAAGTGCCTAAAGATGTTGAGATTAAGTGCATAAAGCCAACTCATTTAGTAGTGAGTGGTATGGATAAGCAAAAGGTCTATATGGTGGCATCCGATATATGCAGGATTAGGAAGTACGATCCTTATAAAGGTAAGGGTGTTGTAATAAAAGGCAAATTTATGCTGCGTAAGGTTGTAAGTAAAAAGAAGTAATTAAAATGAAAAGATCGTATAATTTTTTAAGTAATTCTGAAAAAAGGAAGTTACGTAATAGAGCGAAGCTTGATAAGAGCGCTGAACGTTTACGTATATCCATATTTAAATCTAATAGGCATTTTTATGTCCAGTTAATTAATGATGTAAAAGGAGTAACTCTCACTTCGGCTTCTACTTTGGATGCTAAAATTAAGGATATATGTAAAGGGAAAGTCAACGCTGAAACTATAAAACAGGTTTCTTCTTTAATGGTTGAGCGTCTGTCTGGCATGAGATTAGAGCAGCAGCTTACGTTTGATCGTGGAGCGTATAAATATACAGGATTAGTTTCTCAATTTGCTGAGGCTTTAAGAAGTTCTGGATTTGAATTTTAGAAGGTTTTGAATATGGCTATAAAGAATTTACAAAATAATAATGATTTATCAGAGCTTTTAGTTTCGGTACGAAGAGTGACAACGGTTACCAAAGGTGGTAGAAGATTTTCATTTTCAATTTTGGTTGTTGTTGGTGATGAAAAGGGTAGAGTAGGATGTGGAATAGGTAAGCACGCAGAAGTTGTTGAAGCAAGAGACAAGGCTGTAAATGCTGCAAAGAAATCGATGATTAGAGTGTACTTGCGTGAAGGTAGAACTTTGCATCATGATATTAAAGCTAAATTTTGTTCTGGTGAGATAGTTTTAAGAACCGCAAGAGCCGGAACAGGTATTATTGCTGGTGGAGCGATTAGATCAGTCTTTGAGGTGTTAGGTATAAAGGATGTGGTAGCTAAATCCACTAGATCAAATAATCCTCATAATGTTATATGTGCGGTATTTAAGGCTTTTGATAGTATGTTATCTCCTCGTCAGGTAGCAAGCAAAAGAGGCAAAAAGATTAGCGAGATAGTTGAAAACAGGTAAAGTATGAATAATGCTGTAAAATTAAACTCTATATTTACTAAGTTATCTAAGAAAAAGAAGCCTAAGTTGCTGGGTAGAGGTATCGGTTGTGGTAAAGGTAAAACATCCGGTAGAGGGCATAAAGGGCAGAAGGCTAGAAGTGGAGTTTCCATAAATGGTTTTGAGGGTGGACAACAGTCTATATATACTCGTTTGCCTAAAAGAGGTTTTAAGCCTATACGTAGGAACATATACTCTATAATTAATGTTGGCGATATACAGCGCTTAATGGAAGCTAAAAAAATAGTGAAAGACTCTGTTATAGATAAGGAGAGGCTGTATAGATTAGGCTTTATAAAGTCTATTAAGGATAAAATTAAACTTCTTAATAAAGGTAAGTTGAGCGAAAAATTTGTGTTTCATGTTAATTTTGCGTCAGAAGCTGCAAAAAAATCTGTAGCTTCAGTTGGTGGTAGTGTGGAAATACTATCGTAAATCATGGGCAATAAATCCGCATTTAATAGCTTGGATCCTACGTTGTTATATAAAGGAGATTTATTAAAACGTATATTTTTTACGCTAATAGCTTTAATTTGCTATCGCTTGGGTACTTATGTGCCTATTCCTGGAATTAATCTTAATATAATTAATGATATATTTCCCAAAGAGGGCTCAGGTGTTTTTGGAGTATTTAATTTATTTTCTGGTGGTGCATTAGCTAGAATGACAATTCTAGCATTGAACGTTATGCCATATATAATGGCTTCTATCATTATTCAGTTGCTTTCTTCTGCCATTAAAGGAATGAAGGAAGTTAAGAATGATGGAGAATCAGGCCGTAGAAAGATGAATTCTTATATACGCTATCTGACCATAGTAATTTGTATATTTCAATCAATTCCAATTTTGGTTGGATTAGAAGGGATGAATAGGGAAGGGGTATTGGTTGTAATCGAACCTGGTGTTATGTTCCGTACAATAGGTGTTTTCAGCCTTTTAGGTGGAACTATGCTTTTAATATGGCTTGGTGAACGAATCAGTGCTAGCGGTATAGGTAATGGTATCTCATTGATCATTTTCACGGGCATAATATCAGAGTTACACAGCGCTTTGTCATCTCTGTTAACGTTAAATAAAAACGGTAGCGTATCGTTATTTATTATCCTTTTTGTTTTGGTATTGTTTTTTTTGCTGCTAGTCTTAGTCATTTTTGTAGAGTCTTCTTATAGAAAGGTTATTGTTCAACATCCTAAAAAGCAATTTAAAAGATTACATAATGACGATTTTACTTATATTCCATTGAAGATTAATTTATCTGGTGTAGTACCAACCATTTTTGCTAATGCAATTTTATTGACACCTATTTCAATTGCAAATTTCTATAAGGGGCACGCTTTTTCTGATTTTATTTTAAATTACTTTATGGCAAATAAAGTAGTATATATTGTAGCCTATTTGGTGCTGATAGTATTTTTTAATTTTTTCTATACCAATTTTATATTTAATCCAGAGGAAAACGCAGATTTTCTTAAAAAAAATGGTGGTTTTATACCTGGTAGAAGGCCTGGGAAACATACTTCTGATTACCTTCAAGATATAGTTTTTAAGTTGACATTCATTGGCTCTGCGTATTTGGTAGTCATATGTACTGTACCTGAAATTATGAGATATTATTATGATATACCATTTATTTTTGGTGGGACGAGTTTACTGATTATAGTGAACGTTATTACTGATACTATTATGCAAATACAATCTTATATTTTTTCGAATAGGTACGATAGCTGGATAAAGAAATATGAGTCTAAAACGAGGAAAGTAAGATGATCATTACGATTTTTGGTCCTCCAGGTTCTGGTAAAGGTACTCAGTCGAGCTTGTTAATAGCAAAATATAATTTAAAATTAATTTCAGTGGGGGATTTATTAAGGAATATTATATCTGATGGCAGTGAGTTAGGTAAAAAAATAAAGGGTACCGTGGAATCTGGTAATTTAATTCAAGATGGAATTATATGTGGATTATTGCGTGACCAGCTTGCATTAATGGATGATAATTGCTTATTAGATGGTTTTCCGAGAAATTTAAACCAGGCTCATTTTTTGACTCAAGTTTTGCAAGAAAAATATAATAGGGATGTTGATATTGTAATTGAGCTGCAGCTTGACGATAATATTGCAATCGACAGATTAAAAAATCGTCTCGCGTGTTTGGACTGTAAAAGCATATATAGTGTATCTTCTTTTAAGAGTACTACTTGTGCTAAATGTAAAAGTACGAGGTTAGAGAAAAGAATTGATGATGCTGATATGTCTGCAATTAATAAGAGAATAAGTGAATATCACCTTCAAATGAAAGGTTTACGCGAGTATTATAAAGGCAAATTATTAACAATTGACGCTAATTTGAGTGTTGATGAGGTAACGCAAGAGATTGAAAGTAAAATTTCTTGTAATTTGGTTTGACTCTGAGTTGTTTTATGGTATAAATTAAGAGTTGTTATTAATAAAGTATCGAGGTACCAGTGGCACGTATTGCAGGCATAAATATTCCAGTGAGGAAATGTGTTCCTTTTGCATTAACTTATATATATGGTATAGGTATTGCTACTGCGAATGTAATTTGTCATGCTTGCGAAGTTGATAAGCGCAAACGTGTTTCAGAATTACGAGATGAAGATATAGAAAAGATCAGCAGTTTCATTAGACAAAATTATGTTATAGAAGGTGAGCTCAGAAAAGAAGTTGCTATGAACATAAAATCTTTAGTGGAAATGGGATGCTATAGAGGAGTGAGACATAGAAAAGGTTTACCTGTGAGAGGGCAAAGGACTCATACTAATGCTAAGACTCGTAAAGGTAGATCTCGGTTGCCTATTGCTGGGAAAAAATAAAATTTATTATTATTGTGAGTTTTAATGAAAAAAGTCAAAACGGTTGGTAAGAGTACAAAGGAGTTTATTACTGGTGTTGTTCATATTCGTGCAACTTTTAATAATACTTTTGTAAATGTAACTGATGTTCATGGTAATACGCTATGTCAAACTTCTGTGGGTGCATGTGGTTTTTCAGGTTCGAGAAAATCCACACCTTATGCTGCAGGTAAGGCTGCGGAGGCTGCTGCGAAGAATGCAATGGAGAGACTTGGTATGAAGGTTGTCTCTGTAATAATTCGTGGTCCTGGCTTTGGTACCGAAGCTGCGGTTAAAGCACTTCAGAGCTGTGGGTTGACTGTGACTTCAATTGCAGATAAAACCGCAATTCCTCATAATGGGTGCAGGTTAAGAAAAAAAAGAAGAGTATAGGATATTTGAAAAGGTTGTTTTATGTATTATAATAATGATGTTTCTCTCTGTAGCAATTTAGATAAATTGATTAAACCTAGTTCAGTTAAGGTAATATCAGATAATTCAAGTGAAAAAAGTGATATAGTCCTAGAACCGTTGGAAAGTGGTTTTGCTTTAACATTAGGTAATGCATTAAGACGTGTAATGTTATCTTCTCTTAAAGGTAGTGCTGTTTATGGAATAAAAATTGAAGGTATAACTCATGAGTTTACTTCAATTCAAGGGGTAAGAGAAGACGTAACTGATATAGTATTAAATATGGGCATGTTGCGGTGTAAATTAAATGGTGCTTCTAATAAATGCTTAAATTTAAACGCTAAAGGGCCTTGCCAGGTATTAGCTGGGATGATAGAAACTGATGATCAATGCTCTATTGTTAATAAAGATTTGTTAATATGTACGCTGGGGCAAAATGTAGAGCTTAACATGACCATATATGTGGCTAGCGGAAAAGGTTATCTTCCTGTAACTAAGTATAAAGAAAATGAACTTTTGAAGCTTATGAGTGAACAGGATTTAATTGGTTTTATTCCAGTTAATGCTTTGTATAGCCCTGTCAACAGGGTTTCATGCAGGGTAGAGAATAGTCGTGTTGGCCAAGTGACTGATAAGGATAAGCTGATATTGTCAATTGAAACTGATGGTACAATCTCTCCGAGTCAAGCTGTTGACTCTGCTGCAAGAATATTACAGGAGCAACTTCAGCCCTTTATTAGTTCTGATGTAAGTTATAAAAAATCGCAGGTTTCTTCGTCTAGTGGTGCTAAAGATTTGGGTTATGATCCTGTCTTATTGCGTAAGGTAGATGAAATGGAATTATCTGTCAGGTCTCATAACTGTCTGAAAAACGAAAACATCACTTATATAGGTGATCTTGTGCAAAAGACAGAAGGTGAAATGTTAAGAACTGCTAATTTTGGCAGGAAGTCTTTGAATGAGATTAAGGCAGTTTTGACTAATTTTGGTTTGTCTTTGGGTATGAATGTGCTAAACTGGCCGCCTAAGGATATAGATGAGTTGGCTAAACAACATACTGATGAAGATTAGGTGATATATGAAACATGGAATAAAAAAACGTAAACTATCTCGTTGCACTGAACATAGATTGTCGACGTTAAAGAATCTATCTATCTCATTAATTAACCATGAGCAGATTGTAACTACTTTACCAAAAGCTAAGGAACTTCGTCCATATGTCGAAAAGGTTATTACAATTGCTAAGAATAAGAATACTTTACATGGTAGAAGGCTTTTGCTTTCACGCCTTCATAGTAGTAAGTTAGCAGTTGATAAGTTATTAAACGTCTTAGCCATCCGTTATCAAGATCGTAAAGGTGGGTATTCTAGAATAATAAAATTTAGCACTCGAAAGGGTGATTGCGCTTCAATGGCAGTGATAGAACTAGTTAATAGGGATATTGCAGCAAGAGGTAAGGTTTATAGTAAAAATAGAGAAGGAGGTAAAGTAGTTACACAAAGTTAATTGTTATCATAATTGTTCTTCTTATGGTAAGTAGGTTACGCTACTTTGTAGGTTACTTTGGCGAGTTGTTAGTTTTAGCATATTTAAAGCTGAAATGGTATAATGTTATAAAACGCCGTTACCGTTGTAAGTTCGGTGAAATTGACTTAATTGTGTCTAAAAAAAAGGAGCTGATTTTTATAGAAGTTAAAACAAGTTTACTTGGAAAAGAAATACCGATATCTCATTTTCAATGTCAGTCTATTATAAATTCTTCTAAGTATTTCTTAAGTAAAAACCTTAGTTTTTTAGATTATTCAGTCAGATATGATTTATGTTTTCTTTCCTTAAAGAGAGGACCTGTTTATATAAAAAATGCTTGGATTGAAGAATGGAAGGTTTGTAGCTGAATTAATTTAGATTTACTGGATTTAATATGAAAAAGACCCAATACAATAATTTAGTTTCATTTTACGCTAGAGTGCTGTTTCATGTCTCAGGAAGCAGGTTAGGCATTATAAGGAAAGAAGTAGAATTTTTATTGGTTTTTTTTAAGGATCAACATGATATTTTTGTGTACCTATCTCATCCTATGATTTCTTTTGCACACAAAAAAGAAGTGATGCTTTCTATAAATGAGCACTTGAGTGAAAATTTAATAAAATTTATTATGGTTATATTTGCAAACAAACGCTCTAGTTTATTGATCTTTATATTAGAAAAATTCTTAAGTCTTGCAAAAGAAAATGAAAATGAATTCGAAATTACTATAAAGTCAGCAGAAGCTTTAAAGGAATCTGATATAAAAATAATTACTGAATCTTTGAGCTTTCTTGGTAAAATAATAAAAGTAAACAATGTGGTTGACCCTTCTATACTAGGTGGCTTCGTAGTTAGGTATGGTTTTAATTTGATCGATGCTTCGCTAAAAAGTTACTTAGATAGGTTAGTTGACTTAAGTAAAATGGAAATATTAAAAATAAAGAATTTTGTATGAAGAACAGTATGAATGTTTCTGAGATAGCAAGTGTAATAAGGGAAAAAGTTGAGACGTTTGATAACCCTATAAAGCGGGAAAATATAGGTGAAGTAATTTCAGTAACAGATGGTATCGCATTGGTTTATGGGCTGGAAAAAGCAAAATTCGGTGAAAAGGTATTTTTTGCAAGCGGTGTAGAAGGAATAGTTCTTGATTTAGATCATGACACGGCTGGAATAGTTGTGCTTGGTAATGACCGTGATGTGAAAGAAGGGGACGTTGTAAAATGTAGTGGTGATGTTGTGCAGGTGCCTATAGGGCATGAATTGTTAGGGAGAGTTGTAAATGCGTTGGGCCATCCTATAGACAACGGTGGGGAAATTAGAGCCAAAAACAGAATGGATATAGAATCTAAAGCGCCAGGCATTATTGATCGTAAGTCTGTGCATGAGCCACTGCAAACAGGAATTAAAATTATAGATTTGCTAATTCCAATAGGTAGAGGGCAGCGTGAATTAATTATTGGCGATAGACAAATTGGTAAAACTACTATTGCGCTTGATACTATTATCAATCAGAAGAAGATTAACGATGAGGTAAACGAAAATCAAAAAATCTACTGTGTTTATGTTGCTATTGGACAAAAAATTTCAACAGTAGCAAAAGTGGTAAATAAGCTGAAAGAAAGCGGAGCGTTAGAGTATACAACTGTAGTTGTGGCTAGTGCATCTGACTGCGCGCCTATGCAATTTTTAGCACCTTATGCTGGTTGCACTATTGGAGAATTTTTCCGTGACAATGGAATGCATTGTTTGATTGTATATGATGATTTATCTAAGCATGCTGTGGCATACAGGCAGATGTCTTTATTGCTCAGACGTCCTCCTGGTCGTGAAGCTTACCCTGGAGATATATTCTATGTACATTCTCGCTTGCTTGAAAGAGCTGCTAAAATGTCTGATAAAAAAGGGCAGGGGTCTTTAACTGCTTTGCCGATTGTCGAAACTCAAGCTGGTGATGTATCTGCATATGTGCCAACAAATGTTATTTCAATTACCGATGGGCAGATCTTTCTTGAGTCTGAATTATTTTATAAAGGATTTCGACCTGCAGTAAATATAGGTTTGTCAGTTTCACGGGTTGGTTCTGCTGCACAACTAAAGTCTGTGAAGAAAGTTGCTAGTTCTATAAAGCTAAGCTTAGCTCAGTATAGAGAATTAGAAGATTTTGCAAAATTTGGTTCTGATCTTGATGCTAGTGTTCAATTATCCTTGAATAAGGGTAAATATCTTGTCGAGTTATTAAAGCAAAAACAACATTTACCTATGTCAATAGAAGAGCAAGTAGTGCTGATGTATATTTTTTCTAACCTATATAATCAGTTAAGTAAAATACAAATAAGTTACATTAATAAATTTGAACATGATCTTATTAATTATTTTCATACTGTACACCCTGGGGTTTTAAAAAAGTTGTCAAATGACATGAGAGATGATATAAAAGGTGATATTTTTAACATTGTGAGTAATTTCGTTACTCAATTTAATTGCATTTAGGTGGTGATTATGGCTTCATCCATTATTAATAAATTTCCTATGACGAGGGAAGGTTTTGAGAATATGCAAGCCGAACTTGAAAAATTAAAGGAAGAAAAACCTTCTGTGATACAGGCTATTTCTGATGCTCGTGATCAAGGTGATTTGTCTGAAAATGCAGAGTATCATGCAGCACGGGAAAGGTTAGGTTTTATTGAAGGCCGTATAATGGAGATAGAAAGTAAGCTCTCACATGCAGAAGTAATAGAAGTAAAAAATTTGTCTGGTGATTTAGTAATGTTTGGTGCAACTGTGACATTAAGCATGTTAAGTGATAATAACGGTGAAGTGGAATATGTTTATAAGGTTGTAGGCGAATATGAAGCTGATGTTTCAAAGCAGTTAATATCTACTAGTTCACCACTCGGGAGTGCCTTAATCGGCAAAAAAGTAGGTGAGTATGTGGAAGTGACAGTGCCAAATGGAGAGAAATTGTATAAAATAGCTAAGATTGAATTTAAGTAAATTATTATGGTACAGGCCACTTATGCTTCAATGAGTCTACCCGGTATTTCTTCTGTGGAAGATGTATTAGAGGATGCTCGTTCCGGTAAATTATTCATTTTAGTTGATGATGAAAGTAGAGAAAATGAAGGTGATTTGGTTGTATTAGCTGAAAAAGTAAAACCAGAACATATGGCTTTTATGGTTAGGTACGGTACAGGGGTTGTGTGCTTAGCAATGACTAAATTTCACATGAAGAGGTTGGGCCTTAATTTCATGGAAAAGAAAAATATTGGTGAAAATCATACCGCATTTACTACATCAATTGATGCACGTTATGGCATTACAACCGGTGTTTCAGCAGAGGATAGAACGAAAACTATACATGCTGCTATCAACAAGGATGGCACTCAGGATGACATCATAACTCCAGGTCATGTTTTTCCTGTAATTGCACATAAAGGTGGGGTGGCACAACGTGCTGGTCATACTGAAGCGAGTGTTGAAATGGCGAAATTGGTAGGGTTTGATCATTCAGCAGTTATTTGTGAATTAGTAAATGATGATGGCTCTATGATGCGCTTACCTCAGTTACTTAAATTTGCTGAACAACATAAAATTAAGTTAACTACCATCGACAAACTTATTAGTTACGTTAAAAAATTAAACTAGCGTTTATAAATTTATATAATTTAAGTGTTAAAATATAGAATTCCTATAAATTATACAAGCACAGGATTTCCATGTTTAGAATTGCTAAGTTTTTGACCTTATTGTTCTTTTTTGCATATTATAATAATGCTTACTCTATTAACATTATTAGAGATAGTGAAGTGGAAGCAATAGTGAAAGAGCTAGCGCAACCTTTATTTTTCGCTGCAAACATTGATAGTGACCGAATGAAAGTTTTTATAATTAATGATAATTCGATTAATGCTTTTGTAATTAACAACAACAGTATTTTCATTCATTTAGGAATTTTACAATACTCGGCTAAACCTTATGTCCTGCTTGGTATATTAGCACATGAGATTGCTCACATATCTGCTGGTCATATATTGCAAATGAGTAGTGCTATGGGTTATTTTCAATCGATAGCAATGATTAGTTATATGGTAGGATTAGTTTCTAGTATTATCATTAACCCTCAGGTTGCTGGTGCAATTTTGCTTAGTGGTGTAGCACTCAGTTCAAGGCTATTTTTTAACTACTCTCAAGAGCAAGAAAGTGTAGCAGATAGCTATGCTTTAAGGTACCTTGATGAATCTGGCTATGATAATTCAGGTATGAAAGAGATTTTTGATTATTTTAAAAGTATTGAGCATGAGAACACCGAGGAATATTTCCGCACTCACCCACTTAGTGAGAAACGCATATTTGCTGTACGAAATTATAAGGTCAAAAACAACGTAAAACCAATTTTTGCGGATAAGTTACTAAAGTTTGAGCGTGTGGTTGCAAAGCTAGACTCTTTCTTTGCTCCTATTCATGTGTTATCTAGTAAATATGAAAATAATTCTGAGTATGTAAATGCTATAGTTTGCTATAGGCAAGGAAAGATAGAAGAGGCTATTGCTAAAGTTAATTCATTGATTCAAGGGTCACGCAATGACCCATACCTATATGAATTAAAAGCAGAAATGCTATACAAGGCCGGAAATTTAAGTGAAGCAATAAAAATGTATGAGGAATCGCTTAGGTATTTATCTGAGAAAAACAGTTATTTAGTGAAACTTGCATTATCTCATACTTTATTATTACACGGTGATGCAAAAAAGGCGATTTTTTACTTGGAGCAGATTTTGAATGTAGAACCAAATAACGCTTTTGTCTGGAAATATTTAAGCATTGCATATAAATGTGAAGCTGATACGGCAATGCATTATTTTGCCTTAACAAAAAAGGCTTGTATTGAAGGTGATTTAAAGCAATTTACAAAATATGCTGAGCTAGCTGTTAAAACTTTACCAAAAGATAGCCCTTATTTGTTGCAAGTTGAAGATATGAAGCGATTTAATGGATAACAAAAAAGCATTCCTGCACTTTTATGGGTTATTTTCCACACTTTTCCAACATAGCTTTTGCTTCATTACTTACGTTGGGCATAATTTTCATTATGATAGTTTTAGCGCCAAAAAATACACCACAGAACATGCTTAGAGCAAAGAGGGCTGGCCACGGCATCCTGCCAAATATTGCAAGCAAAGCTGCACCAATTATTACTACCGTCATAAGTGGACCGCCTATTCCCCAAACGTAACCAATAATATTGCATATTACTTTAGTTGTGTCATCCATATCAGGATCAGTGGTAGCTGCATAACCTGAGAAAGAGAAAAGTAATACCACACAAAAAACACTAAAAAATCTTTTTATTATAGAGCTCATTTTCTTGCCTTTAAATAATAAATTAACGCAAACGCAAACCTACACATATTTTTATTTTAAAGTAAAAATTATAATTTGTCCATACATAAGTGTTGCTACATAAATAACCCACCATTAATGTTAAGCACATGCCCTGTTATATATTTTGCTTCATCACTTGCTAAAAACAAGACCCCTGCTGCTATTTCTTCCCCTGTTCCCATTCTTTTCATTGGAATATTATCTAATATTTTTCCCTTTTGTCCTTCACTTAAAACTTCAGTCATTTTAGTATCTATAAACCCAGGAGCAATACAATTTACTGTTATATTACGACTTGCAACTTCTTTTGCTATAGATTTGCTCATAGCTATTATTCCAGCTTTAGACGCTGCATAATTTGCTTGCCCGGCGTTTCCTGTCAGCCCTATTATTGAGGAAATATTTATAATTCTTCCCCAATTATTCTTAATTAGTCTATTACATGCTTCTCTACTCAGCTTAAATGTAGAGCTCAAGTTAATATCAATTACTTTTTGCCATGCTTCATCTGTCATCCTCAATAATAAACTGTCTCGCGTAATGCCCGCATTGCATACAAGCCCGTCAAAGCCTTCCATCAACTCACTTGCTCTATTTACTAGTTGATTTACTTCCTCAGCGTTTGATAAGTCACAAGGGAGTATATGCATATTTTTTTCATATTGTTTAGCAACTTCTTCGAGCACTTCTTTTTTTGTGCCAGAAATACATAAAGTTGCTCCTGCTTTGTGCATAATTTTTACAATTGCTTGCCCTATTCCGCCTGATGCGCCAGTAATCAGGAACTTTCTGCTTTCCAATTTAAACATAATAACTTTATATTATCTTAATTTCTAACAGAATATTGACTAGTTGGCAATAGATTTCTTACATAATATAAGTAATTCAGATATTCACAAAATAAAGGAAAAGTTATAATAAAGTTAAACGTCAAAAAATTTTAAAAACATAGTTGATGCAGGAATTGTTACTAAATAGTTTATTCTGGTGCTCTGCAGTCTAAATGGAATGCCTAAATTATAGATTCTTTGTTTTTGTGTGTTATCTTGAGTTAACACAAATTCACAGTAGTATTATGATAAGTAAGTTGAAAAAGCTTAGCGCTGGATTTTCTTTGACAGGCCTGATTGGCCATAGTGATAATATAAATATGCAAGGAGCAAGAAATAAAAAGAAGAAGTATCCAAAATTTTTGGATAAGACGTTTGCATTGATTGATGTAGTGATAAATTTTATTTTAAAACGCGAAAGTAATAACGTAAATGAAGTTCTGAGAGTAACATGGGGACCACTATTTTTTGGTCTGGTAGTAATACTCATCTTTTTTGGGATAGGTGGTATTTGGTCGGCTATAGCTCCAATTGACGGTGCGGTGCATGCAAGTGGAGAAGTTATTGTATCTTCAAATAGGAAAATAGTTCAACACTTGGGCGGAGGAATAATAAGCAAAATTTTAGTCAAAGAGAGCCAAGCAGTTAAAAAAGATGAGCCTCTAGTTTTGTTGAGTGACGTTAACGAGAAGGCGAATTTAAGTATTATCAAAGAGAAGCTCTTATCATTTTTAGCAACAGAAGCAAGGCTTATTGCAATCAGAGGAGATTTAGACACGCTCGAGTTTCCTGATGAGGTTAAAAAATTATCTCACGATGAACTTGTAAATAAAGCGATAAAGAATCAAGTAAAGTTGTTCAACTCTCAGAGAAAGAGCATATTGGGAAAAACAGACATACTGCAACAACGTATAAAGCAGTTAAATGATGAATTAGCGGGGCTAAACTTTCAACTAAATGCAGCTCATAAGCAATACGACTTGATAACTGAGGAGTTGGAAACAAAAAGACAATTACTTGATAGTGGCCATATAAGCAAACCACACATTTTAGCTTTAGAAAAACAGTTTGCTGAAATTGAAGGCAGAGTTGGACATTACCGTTCTGCAATATCTCAAGTGCAGCAAAAAATTGGAGAGAACGAATTAGAAATTATAAACGTGAGAAATGATTCTCAAGAAAGGGCAAACGCTGAACTTAAGGAAGTTAGTACGTCTATTGCAGACTTGAAAGAGAGGCTGATGGTTGCTGAAGATTCATTAGCACGTACAATAATTAAATCGCCTCAAGATGGGATAGTCACAGATATAAGATACCATACTGAAGGTGGTGTTATACAATCTGGAGTTCCAATCATGAGCGTAGTGCCATCGGATGATGACTTAATAATAGATGCTAAAATTCAAACTAGAAACATAGAAGAGGTACTGTCAGCACAAAAGAAAGATAGCAACATAGTCTCTATTGATGGGCTAGCAGGGCTAAAGGTTAAAGTCCGGCTGAGTGCTTATAGTGCACGTCGTTTAAGTTTAATTAGTGGTATAGTAAGCCATATTTCTCCTGATGCTCTTGATGATTCAAGACTAGGGCGTTATTATTCAGTGCGTGTAGTGATACCAAAGTCAGAGCTTGCTCAATTTAAAAATGTATACCTATACCCTGGTATGCCAGCAGAAGTGTACATAGTTACTCAATCCCGTACTCTTTTATCATTCTTGTTTACGCCTATAATTGCAACAGTCGATAGGTCTTTTATAGAAAGGTAGCTCACTCGTTAAAGTAGTAGTGAAAGTGCCGTAATAAAATTTAGGTATATAGTTAGACAATATCAATAACATGTAGCCCTACACTACTTGCAATCCCTATAAATTGAATATCGAATTTTAAAGAAGGCTCTGTTTTGCTACTTGCATTATGAAGCCTAAAAGAAATAGTCCATCCACCCTCAAACATTACTTCTATTGTACTTGACGAGCCAGACTTTCTTTCTATTACTCTTATTTTCTTTCAGGTATTTTCTATTTTGAACCGTATTCTAATGTACCGCCAATATTGACGGACTGCAAAGAGACTGTTTTTCTTTTACATGCTGTTTTTAACATAATCTTATAAAAATCATGACGCCCAAGTAAATATCTGAAAAATTTTTCAACAAATACACCTCTAAAACTTTCACATAGCCGTTTAAGCTCATCCTCAAACGCTGTTAAAACTGGCAAATAAATTCTTGTTTCTTTTCCTTGAATATCTCTAAATAGCATATTCTGAGCACGCATTTCTCTTAATTGTATAAATACAGGCTTTAAAATATTTTTCGCCACATGGATGATCTGTCCATTCTTTACCAAAATCAATTTTATCTGAAAGTCGAGAATGTTTTATTGCAGCATGATTGTATTTAGCTGAAATTCCAATTTGACCTTTAGGGACTTCAATCACAATATCTCGAACATCACCCTGTATTCCAACACCGTCATCTTGAAGCAAAATAGAACGTGCATTTGTTACTCTAGCATCATAATCATTGTCGATTCCTATTTCTCCTAGAAACATAACATTTTCAATTGTCCATGATTCCCTAACTCTTTGCAACATACACCATGCCGTCTTCTGAGTTATGTGTTAAAAACTACTTGTCTAATTATGCATATAAATTCCAAAATTTTCTAGGTTCTGTGGGCAAAAATGTAATAGGAGAGAAGATGAACATATAAATTCCAAAATTTTCTAGGTTCTGTGGGCAAAAATGTAATAGGAGAGAAGATGAACATATTTATAAAACGTCCATAATTGAATATTTTTTTTGTCAAATCAGGAATTTTAGCGTATTTTGCCTTGTTTTGGCGAAAGACCTTCATGAAACTTTGCCCATTTGGCTTCTCTAAAGATTTCGTTTACAGAATCTAGTAACTTAGCTATGCAGAATGAAAAAAGTTTGTATGGTATACAAATATAGTGTGTTTTTTATAATTATTTTCTATAATGCATAAACTTTTGGCCCAAGCTGTAATGCTACCATAGGCATTAAAAGTTAATTAACAAACTGTAATGTATAATAAAATAAAGGAACTTGTAAGATTTTGATCTTGCAAATTATAAACTTGTCATAAAGTTTAATAGTGTCTGTTACTGCTTTTAGGTGTGAGGCTAGAGGGTTATTAGCAGTAACAGACACTATTAAACTTATTATAGAATTCACTTAAAGTAAATACTTAATTTAAAATATTATAATATTTTTACTTACAATAGATTTATGTAAATGCTTTTTTACTCAAATTAGTATTATACTATTATACTTGTTGAATGCTAAAAAATTATTAACCATCACTAATCTCTATTTGCATAGTAAGTTTATATATACTATTATACAGTATATCATTTAGTTTTATAGCAAACAAACAAAAGATATGGTGAAGTTATTTGCACTATTGATAATATTTTACTCAAATATATCTGTTGCCTCTGCTCCTACTTCCTGGCAATTTGGATTTCCTGCTCCTGCAACTGAAGTAATGGAGGCTGTAGTTAGGTCACATTCGTTTGTAATGGTTGTGATGGTTGCAATAATGCTTTTTGTGTGGGCGCTGCTTGCTTATGTAGTATTTCGCTTTCGCAAAAGCAAAGTGGCAAACGTAAGCCAAACTAACCACAATGTCCTTTTAGAAATTGTTTGGTTTGTTATACCAACGATTATTGTTGGTATATTAGCCTTTGAAAACGCTAAATTACTGAAGCTACAGGAAGAAATACCGAAAGCTGATATAACACTGAAAGTTATTGGCCATCAATGGTATTGGAGTTACCAATATCCAGAATATCAAGGTGTGTCATTTGATAGTTATATTAAGGGAAAAGAAGACTTTATCGAAGGAGATTTAAAGCTATTCTCTGTTGATAACAACATCGTTTTACCCATTAATACTAACGTTCGTTTACAAGTTACAGCAGGAGACGTGATACACAGCTGGGGAGTACCGGCTTTCGGTGTAAAAATTGATGCGATACCAGGTAGGCTGAATGAGGCGTGGTTTAATATCAAAAAGTCTGGTGTTTATTACGGGCAATGCTATGAATTGTGTGGTCAAGGCCATGGATTTATGCCAATTGTTGTTGAAGCAGTAAGCAAAGAAGATTTTAATAAGTGGATTGAAAATAGAAAATTAGTGAGTTAAATTTGGAGTATAGATATGAGTGACGTACCAAAGGGCATAAAGCGTTGGTTGTTTTCCACTAATCATAAAGACATAGGGACACTGTACATTATTTTTTCCATATTAGCTGGAGTTATTGGTGGATTATTATCGGTGATTATTCGCACTCAGCTAATGCACATTAATATACTTAACAATAATTATCAATTATATAACGTAATGGTTACAGGGCATGCGTTGATAATGGTGTTTTTTATGATAATGCCAGCCCTCATGGGAGGATTTGGTAACTGGTTTGTACCTCTCATGATTGGCGCACCAGATATGGCATTTCCTCGTATGAATAATTTAAGTTTTTGGTTATTAGTGTCATCTTTTATTTTGCTCATTCTCTCAGTGTTTATTGGTGAAGGTCCAGGTACAGGTTGGACTTTATATCCACCTTTATCACAGGTAATGTCCCATCCAAGTGCAGGAGTTGACGTGGCTATACTTGCACTTCATGTTGCTGGTATGTCGTCAATTGTTGGGGCGATCAACTTTATAGTTACTATATTTAACATGCGCGCAAAAGGCATGTCATTAACTAAGATGCCACTGTTTGTTTGGTCTGTCCTGCTAACAGCATTTATGTTGATTGTTGCTTTACCAGTGCTTGCCGGTGCTATAACTATGCTTCTTACTGATCGCAATGTTGGTACTTCCTTTTTTGATCCTGCCGGTGGCGGAGATCCTGTGTTATTTCAACATCTATTTTGGTTTTTTGGTCATCCAGAAGTTTACGTAATTATTTTTCCTGCATTCGGCATCACAAGTCAGGTTGTATCAACTTTTTCTCACAGACCTGTATTTGGTTACATAGGGATGGTTTATGCAATGATAGGTATAGCAGTATTTGGCTTTATGGTTTGGGCTCATCATATGTTCACTGTTGGGCTTAGTGCTGACGCTGCTGCATTTTTTAGCACTACCACAATTTTTATCGGTGTTATAACTGGTGTAAAAGTCTTTAGCTGGATTGCAACTATGTGGGGTGGAGCAATTGAGTTTAAGACCCCTATGCTATTTGCACTAGGTTTTATTTTCATGTTTGTTGGCGGTGGCATAACGGGAATAATTCTTTCTCATGGTGGAATAGATAAGCTTCTGCATGATACCTACTATGTTGTTGCTCACTTCCATTATGTCATGTCACTTGCTGCATTATTTGGAGCTTTTGCTGGCTTTTATTATTGGATTGGTAAAATGTCGGGTAAACAATATAATGAGCGCTTAGGTCAAATCCACTTTTGGCTTACTTTTATTAGTACCAATATCACTTTTTTACCTCAACATTTCTTAGGATTAGCTGGCATGCCAAGGCGTATACCTGATTATCCTGATGCGTTTATCCCTTGGAATTATATATCCTCAATTGGCTCATATATGTCCTTTGTTTCAGTTATGTTTTTTGTGTTTATAGTTATACATCTCTTTAAATGGGGCAAAAAAGCTGGAGATAATCCTTGGGAAGGTGACACCTTGGAATGGACGGTATCTTCACCACCACCTTTTCATACTTTCGAAAAGCCACCAGTGGTAAAATAGAATGTACACAAGTGTTTCGCTAAATGTTGAATCAACAATACTGGATTTTTGGCGTTTGCTGAAGCCAAGGATAATGTATCTTGTGGTATTTACTGCAGCTGCTGGTATGGTTACTGCACCAGGTAGTATGCACCCTTTTCTAGCACTAATATCTCTTATATGTGTTGCTCTTGGCTCAGGATCTGCAGGTGCTATAAATATGTGGTATGACAGAGACATAGATCTACTCATGAAAAGGACAAAAAACCGCCCTATACCCTCAGGCAGAGTTCTTGCAGAAAGTGCGCTTGAATTTGGTATAACTCTTGGAATATTGTCAGTATTTATCATGGCAATAGCAGTAAACTATATTTCTGCTGCTTTGCTTGCAGTTAGCATATTATTTTACGTTTTCGTATATACAATTTGGCTAAAAAGGCGTACTCCGCAGAATATCGTTATCGGTGGTACAGCGGGTGCTTTTCCTCCAATGATTGGCTGGGCAGTTGTGACTAATTCTGTCAGTTGGGAAAGTTTCATTTTATTTTTAGTAATTTTTATGTGGACTCCACCACACTTTTGGGCCCTATCTTTAAATAAGTCTGAAGACTATGCAAGTGCATCGATTCCAATGTTCAATATTGTTTATGGTCCGGAAAAAACAAGAAAATATATATTAATTTATAGTGTGTTGCTGGTATTAACCAGCTTGCTTCCAGCTCTATTTTTGAAAAAGGCTTTACTTTATCTAAGCATAGCAATTTTTGCAGGTTGCATCTTTATTTGGTACGCTATATCAATTCTCAGATTCAAGAACCACAACTCACAGAAACAAATGTTTTCTTATTCAATTTCTTATCTATTTTTCCTATTCGCCAGTATTATTTTTTGTTCTATTGATTTATTTTAGTTATGAAAGAACGGCAGAAGCATAAAAACTATTTTTTACTTTTCCTTTTGGTAATGCTCGTTGTCACACTTTTTTTTGTTTCTATAATAAAATTTAAAGGTGCAGCTTAAACTATCTTTAGAAATTGTGCTTTCATAGAAGCAACTATATACTTTATTAATTCATTACAGTTAAAGATGAGCAAAAAGGAAGTGATAATATACACGGATGGGGCGTGTTCTGGTAATCCTGGAGCGGGAGGATGGGCAGCTATCATATTATTTCAAGATTATAGAAAAGACATTTATGGTAGAGAAGAAAATACCACAAACAATAAAATGGAGTTAACAGCGGTGATCAATGGGCTGAAAGCGTTAAAATTTTCTTGTAATATTAATTTATATACGGATAGTCTTTATATTAAGCATGGCATAACAGAGTGGATAAATAAGTGGAAAGTGAATGGCTGGAAAACAAGTAATAAAAAATCAGTAAAAAATATGGAATTGTGGAAAGAGCTAGACAACGTTGCTTCACAACACGAAATTGATTGGAAGTGGGTTAAAGCACACAGTGGCAATAAATATAATGAGGAGGCTGATAGTTTAGCAAGAAAAGCAATAATCGATGCTTAAAAAAATTACTATATTATTTTCCGTAGTTTTATTGTTCATATTGTGCTTCTTTATTTTTTTAAAGCCTTTAGAAATCAATATTAATTATATTAATTTTTATGTTAAACATAAAATATCAAAAATATTTGTTGGCTCAAGCGTTAATATGGAGAATACCTCAGTTATTTGGCAGAAAGATGGCAAAAATCCGTATTTAGTCATTACAGATTTGGCAATAGCAAACCCTAATTTTACTATAAAAGTTCCTGAGCTTTTTGTACATTTTAAGTTAAGTTCCTTATTTAAAGCTAGTACAAATCTCTCTCAGGTTTCAGCTGATAATGTGCATGTATGTATCAAGAGAGAAGAAACTAATGCTAATCCGCAAAACTCATTAGACCTTTTGGATAATCATTATTTAAGTGATAACCACCTTCCTTCGGTGTCATTCCAGCGCGTGACGCTGGAATCTAGAAAAAAAGAAACCTGGATCCCAGTGTCAAGCACTGGGATGACAAGGACGAGTGCTGGGATAACAGGGAAGAATTTCAAGATGATAGAAAGCAGTGCAAAAAATCTATTAAAAACAATAAGGGAATTTTTTTTTGACTTAAATGCGGATTCAAAAATTGAATTTACTAACATCGCTATTGATAAAAGCACAGAAGATGAATTTTTTATTGATAAATTATATATAGGGAAGGGGGAAGATTTTAATGTTTTAGATATTCATGTGAATACAAAAGATAGAAAGGGATTTTTGGATGATTTATCAATTACAATAAAAAATCGCAACAACTTGCTAAATGTATACGGGACATTTTATAATCTAAAATTGGGACTATTGAGCGAGTTTTCTACATTAGTTAAAAGCTACAATTTGGACAAAAATATAGGATTCAAAGGAAGCTTCTCAGTAAAAATTAATAAAAAGGATGAAATTGTAGATGGAAATATATACGTATTGAATACAGAAAATTATTTGAACAAAAATTTGGCCTTAACTAATGTAAATATAAATTTAACATATAGTGATAGAATTATTAGTGTAAAAAACTTCCATTTTAAGTTAAATGACACGTATCTCTCTTTAATAGGCAAGATGAACTTTAGTACAAGTCATGCTTTGCTTAGAATTAATATTAGCAAGTTTGCTGCAAAGGATTTATGTACTTATGTATCAGATGGTGTAGTGAATAGTAAATTTAAAAGCTGGTATTGTGATAATATTAATGGGGATGTTTCAAATACCATTGTAAGTTTCAATGGCAAAATTAACAATTTGGTTAATGACGATCTGTCAGACATTGTAATTGTTGCTGATATAGAAAATGGTAGCGTAAAATTTGATGAAGATTTTGAGCAAGTAAAGGAACTAAAGGGTGATTTGATTATCAAGAATAACGATCTTAAGATTACTGTAAATAGCGCTAAGTTTCAGAATTTCACTATTAATGGTGGTGATATTGAAATGAAATCTCTCAATAAGGAAAATTCAGTTCTAACCATTAATGGCCAAGCTGTAAGTGATGCGTATGGTTTATATGAGCCTATAAGATTTAAGCTGGATGATGTGGTGAAGATTGAAAGGGATAAAGTAAGTGGAATGGCAAAATCTGTATTTAATTTTCGCATTTTTAATCTAAATGCTGATGACAAAAAAGTAGACTTCTCAGCAAATTTTCATTCTGAAATTGACAATTTGGCCGTCTATAATGCAAGTCTTGGTAAATATGACATTAAGCTTAGTTTTGGCAGTGACTTTATAGATTTAAATGGTAGTGGTATGGTGAATAACACACAGCTATTATTTGACCTGAAAAGTAGCAATAGGAATGAAAGTTTCGCCTGGAATTTGACCGGAGATTTACCTGCTCAAATACTTGATTTTGATGAAAATATAGGTGGCTATGTCAATACAAATATAGAATCGGTGATAAATCAAGATAAGACGGGACATGTTAATGGTAATATGGATTTATCAGAGCTTGAATCACATTCAAGTTATTTTGGGTGGAAAAATCGTTTTGAAGATCACAATAAAGTTTTGTTCTCTGTAAAATTAAAAGGTGCCGATGAATTGTTAATAGACAGATTAGATGTTATAGGAAATGACCTAGATATAAAATTCAGCGGAAGAGTAGGAAATGGAAATTTATATTTAAATTCTAGTAGTTTTAAATTGCCTGATAATGATTTTAGTATAGAAATTGAATCAGGTAAGGAAAAAAATGCCATAACTATTTATGGTGAGAAAATCAATTTGAGTAATATTTTAGGCTTGCTTGGCAAAAACAATAATGGATTAAACAAAGATATAGAAATTAGTATGAATGTTGACAATGTAATTATGAAAGAAGGCATCGTTATCAAAAATGCTAAGCTGAATGTAACCTGTACTAAAGGTAATTGCAATGGAAGTCAATTTACAGGACAGTTTCTAGAAGATAGCAGCAACATACTAGCGGAATACAGTGGAATAGGGCTCGAAATATATGCGGATAATGCAGGTATACTTTCGCGTTCCTTAGGCATTAGTAAATCATTCAAAAATGGTAAACTTTCTCTTTATCTATCTCCTCAAAGAGAAAATGAAGAACATTATGGCATGTTATCTATTAGTAATTTTTATATCAAAGATGCTCCACTACTCACTACTTTATTATCGATGTCTTCGCTTCCTGGTATTGTAAATGCTATAAAGGATGAAGGTGTATACTTTTATAAATGCAATGTACCTTTCTCATACAAAGATGGCTCTGTTGAAGTTGAAGAATCTTGGCTTGAAGGGGCGGAATTAGGCATTAGCACTAGCGGTAAGCTCGACATTAGAAATTATAAATTCCAAGTTGAAGGACAGGTAATACCAGCATATTCAATTAATAAATCTTTGTTAAAAATTCCTATAATTGGAAAACTTCTTACTGGCGGGAAAAGTAGGGGAATCGTTTCAATAGACTATAAAGCAAGTGGTGATGACAAAAACAGTAGTGTATCCGTTAACCCTATCTCTTCGCTAACTCCAAGCCTATTAAAGAGGTTATTGGGAGTGTTTGATCGCATTATGACAAAAACTAACATCAGTGGCTTAAAAGGTGGTGTGAAAAAGAAATTTGGTTCGACATGACCAAAAATGCAAGAATTTCAGAATGATCCACCTAATTTTTTATCTAATTATTTAAGTAATACCACTCCCTTTAACCTCTCTATATTTGCTGAACAACTAAAAAGGGTAGGGGAGTGGTTGTAAATTAGCTATATTACATTAGCCCATCAGATGAGTTGTAATGATTATAATTGTCTGATAAGTGGTCTCTAACATCGTGACCTAACTCATTGGCATCAGGCTTGACATCGTGACCTAACTCATTAGCATCAAGCTTAAACAAAGAAAGATTGTCATCAGATTTTTCCTCTTTAGACCCAAATAACCATGAAAAGAATGATGAGATAGAATCAATAACGGATTTAATTGCTGAAAAAATATTGGATAAGAAATTACTAGGTTGCTGAGTATCCTCTTCGGCTGATTCTGGTTCAGGCTCTTTTCCTGCTGTGTCATCCACATCTTGTTCAGGCTTACTTCTGCTTATGAGTGTCTTATCTAACCATTTTGATATATTCTTGTCTGGATTACGAAAAAACATTCGACTTATTTCCTTATTTTCATCAAAGTAAATCGATAAAGCTGTATTCTCATTTCCCAATCCATCACATTCACTAACGAGCGATTCATAAGAGTTCTTAATGTCTTTGATAATTTGAAACCTTTCTTCTTCTGAAAGGTCCTTGCGGTATATACTAGCAGTTGTACCTTTGTATTTAAAACTAAACATCCATCCATTGTCTTTATATTCGTCTAGTCCAGAATTCTTGACACGTTGTATAATTTGAAATTTTTCTTCTTCTGAAAGGCCCTTGCGGTATATACTAGCAGTTGTACCTTGGTATTTAAAACTAAATATCCATCCATGGTTTTTATATTCATCTACACCCATCTGCTTGCAAATAGCTTTATAATTTTTTTCTTCTACCTCAAGTCCAATTGCATTTGCCATCAGCTGATTATTTGTATCGTCTAACTCCTTTACTTTTGCTTCAGAAAGCTTCTTTTGAAATACATGACCAAATTCATGGGCTAAAACGTTGTCCGTATAAGCGTCTTTATAGAGCAATACGCTTTTTCCGTTCGTCATCCCACCAGAAATATTGAGCGAAGATTGACTCCATGAAAACCCAGGAACCAAAGTGCCATAGCTTCTATAATCATCTTCATTATTAAAAATATAGGTATGCACAGTAACTTGAATATTACTAGCAATACAAAACTTTGCTTTATATGCTTCATAAGCATTTTTAATATCGAGCTTCATTTGCTCCTGCTCTTGTTGCGATACATTGTCATAATGTATATTATGTAATTTTCTTGGAATGACAGCTATAATGGCTTTTTATTTATCAGAATTTTTTGCTTTCCTCTCAATATACCTACATATCAAAATGGACAATTCATATAGCATTAGCATTGGTATTGCAAGCCCTACTTGGCTTAACACATCAGGTGGAGTTAAGATTGCAGCGATAATAAAAATTACTACTATCGCGATTCTGCGTTTATTTGACAAATTTTGTGTAGTGAGTAACCCTACTCTCACCATCAATGTGAGTATGACTGGAATTTGAAATGCAGTGCCAAATGCAAACATAAATTGGAGAACAAGGTCTAAATATTCGCTAACTGACGGCATAAACTCTATCGGTATATCGAAGGATTTACCACTGTGTTCGAAATTGATAAAAAACTTCCAGGCTAAAGGAAATATATAGTAATAGACTACAGCGGCTCCCGTTACAAATAAAACAGGTGTTGCAATCAAATATGGTAACAACACTGCCCTTTCACTTTTATATAGCCCAGGTGCTAAAAACATATAGAATTGCCATGCAAACACAGGGAAAGAAAATAAAAGTGCACTCATTACCGCAACTTTAAGATACACAAAAAACGCTTCTGTTAAGTCTGTGTAAATTAAAGAAAAATCATCGCTATCTTTTGTGACTTCTATCAAAGGTGCAAGTAAAAAACGGTATATACTTTCTTTAAAGTAGTAGCAAAAACCAAAAGCAACGAGAAAAAACAGGAAGCAAAAGATAACTCTTTTTCTGAGTTCCGCAAAGTGCTCATAAAATGAAGCGTATTTTCCATTCATGCTCTACTCCAGCACAATAGTGCTATATCTAACATTCTCAGTGAAAAAGCCCACTCATTGTCATACCATGCTGCAACCCTGCATATATCACCTGTAACATACGTACCCGTTAAATCCACAATTGCACTATAAGGGTTATGCACAAAATCTATTGAAACTAAAGGCTCTGTGCATATAGAAAGTACGGAAGAGTCTTGATTTTTAAACATTTCATTTATTGCTTCAGCCGTTGCTTTCTTATCAGCTATAAATTTAAAATCAACCATAGAAACATTGCTAACTGGAACTCTGATAGCAGTGCCATCTAGCTTTCCCTTTAATTCAGGAATTACAGAACCGATTGTTTTTGCTACCCCGGTTGTAGTTGGTACCATAGATAATCCGCAAGCTCTTGCTCTACGCAAATCTTTATGATTACCATCAAGGACATTTTGATCATTCGTATAGGCATGTATAGTAGTCATAAAACCGCTTTTTATACCTAGATTAGAGTGTAGGACTTTCACAATCGGAGCAAGGCAATTTGTAGTGCAAGAACCTGCTGATATTACTTTATGCTCTTTTTTGAGCATATCATTATTCACACCATAAACTATAGTTACATCAGCATCTGGAACTGGAGCAGAGACAATCACTTTCTCTGCATTGTGCCTTATTGCTTCTTCACGCTTGTTAAATGCACCAGTACATTCAAGTATTACATCAACATTCCAAGGAATATTTTCAGGGCTCCGTTCTCTATATAAAGAAAACTTTTTGCCATTTATAGATAGCCAATTTTGAGACTCTTTAAAGTCAATATCACCACTGAATTTGCCATGAACAGAATCATATTTAATCAAATGTGCATGCTGCTTTGCACTGAGCGATCCATTCACAGCTACAACTTCTATTTGTTTGCTATATTCTTCTATTTCGAAAATAGCACGCAATATGCCTCTGCCTATTCTACCCAGACCATTAATTCCTACACGAATCGTCATCTCTTCATTCAAAAAAATTTGATTATAGAGGATATCGCTTGATATTTCATTCTATTCTTTTGCTTTTCTATCGATATGAACATTATAGCAAGGAGACAGGGCTAAAAACTTACTTGACAAACCCCGCCAGCCCCCTTATCATGAAACTGAAGGTATTCAGTTATCTTCATCTGTGCAGATTAAAYAGCAAGAAAACAACGTAGTTGGCGTCTTATTTTTAATTTTTTGCACTATGTGCACCTTATGTCTTCACAACATTTCTGGGTTTTTACCTATATAAGCTGAAACGCGCTTATAAGTCGTTTAATACAGTATAGTACGCCAATTTGCAGGATTAGAGAGTGACAACTAGCTAACAC
>NZ_JAPQLL010000018.1:0-4541 GCF_028981865.1 Wolbachia endosymbiont of Drosophila nikananu
CACTCCAAAATCTCAGAAACAACACCAGAACCAACAGTTCTACCGCCTTCTCTTATCGCAAAACGCAATCCCTTATCCATTGCTATCGGTACTTGCAATTCTACTTCTACACTCACATTATCTCCTGGCATTACCATCTCCTTCCCATCTAGCAATTTTATGCTCCCAGTTACATCCGTTGTTCTTAAATAAAACTGTGGCTGGTAATTTGCAAAAAATGGTGTATGCCTTCCTCCTTCTTCTTTCTTTAATATATAAACCTCCGCCCTAAACTTTCTATGCGGCGTTATCGTCCCCGGTTTTGCTAATACTTGCCCTCTCTCCACTTCTTCTCTTTTTGTTCCTCTGAGCAATATTCCTACATTGAGTCCTGCACTCCCCTTATCCAGCAACTTCTTAAACATTTCTACACCTGTGCATATCGTCTTTTGCGTCGCTTTCAGACCTATTATCTCTATCTCTTCTCCCGTCTTTATCTCCCCCTTCTCTATCCTTCCTGTTACCACCGTTCCTCGCCCCGATATCGAAAATACATCCTCGATTGGCAATAGAAATGGTAAATCCACAGGCCTTGGTGGGACCGCCACATATTCATCTAACTTTCCCATCAATTTATCTATTGATTTCTTTCCATATTCGCTGCTGTCATCCTCCAGCGCTTTCAATGCAGACCCCACTACCACAGGCACTTCATTCCCTGGAAATCCGTATTTATTCAGCAATTCCCTCACTTCCATTTCTACCAAATCTATCATATCAGCATCAGCAACATCAGCTTTATTTATATACACCACGATATATCCAACACCTACCTGCTTCGCTAGCAATATATGCTCTCTCGTTTGTGGCATTGGCCCATCAACCCCCGACACTACCAATATTGCCGCATCCATCTGTGCTGCACCTACTATCATGTTCTTTACATAGTCAGCATGTCCAGGACAATCAACGTGTGCATAATGCCTTTTTTCCGTCTGATACTCAACATGCGCTGTTGCTATCGTTATCCCCCTCTTCCTTTCTTCTGGCGCTTTATCTATCTGATCGTACGCTACAAAATTTCCATAATGCTTTGTTATTGCCGCTGTTAACGTTGTCTTCCCATGATCCACATGGCCTATTGTTCCCACATTTACATGTGGCTTTCCAAATGCTTCCACTACTGCTGTCATAATTATTACCCTTAATTATACTTTAACTCATCAACCACATATTGTGGTACTTGTTCATAACAAGAAAAATGCATACTATACTGAGCTCTTCCCTGAGATATAGAACGCAAAACATTTATATAACCAAACATATTCGCAAGAGGTACGAAAGCAAGAATTATAGTGCTACTATTATGCGTTTCCATACTTGAAACTTGCCCCCTTCTGCTATTTACATCTCCCATGATATCGCCCATATACTCTTCAGGCGTAATGATTTCAACTTTCATTATAGGTTCTAACATTTTTGGACCAGCTTTATTTGCCATCTCTTTAAACGCACCTTTAGCAGCAAGTTCAAAAGCTAATGGACTAGAATCAACTTCATGGAAAGCACCATCAATAAGGGTAGCCTTAAAATCAATAACCGGAAAACCAGAGATCATGCCTCCTTCTTTTATCAACTCTAAACCATTTTCTACACCAGGAATATATTCTTTTGGAATTGCACCACCTACAATTTTACTTTCAAATTGAAACCCAGAACCAGGCTCAAGAGGTTCAAATATAATCTTTACTTTTGCAAATTGGCCAGCACCACCAGATTGTTTTTTATGAATGTAATCAATTTCAACAGATTTGGTGATAGTTTCACGATATGCAACTTGAGGCGCACCGACGTTAGCTTCAACGTTAAACTCGCGCTTCATTCTATCAACAATAATCTCAAGATGCAGCTCACCCATGCCTTTCAATATAGTCTGTCCACTCTCCGCATTTACTGACATTCTTAAAGAAGGATCTTCTGCAACCAATCTATTTAAAGCAACACCTAATTTTTCCTGATCTGAAGTAGTTTTAGGCTCCACAGCAATTTCAATAACAGGCTCAGGAAATTCCATACGCTCTAATAATATAGGAAAATCAGATGAACATAAAGTGTCGCCAGTAATTGTTCTCTTTAATCCAACTAAGGCAACTATATCACCAACTTTAGCTTCGTTTATATCTTCTCTGTTATTTGCATGCATAAGCAGCATTCTGCCAATTCCTTCAGTCTCATTTTTTCCTGCATTTAATACAGCAGATTTAGATTTTAACTTACCGGAATAAATACGAACAAACGTCAAGCTACCTACAAACTTATCCGTCATCACTTTAAACGCAAGAGCAACGAATTTCTCTTTTTCTGAAGGTTTGATCTCAATTTTCTTTTCTGAGTCTTTAGGATCAGTTCCAACAATTACATCAACATCAATAGGAGAAGGTAAAAAATCAACCACACCATCTAAAAGTGGTTGTACGCCTTTATTTTTAAAAGCTGATCCACATAATACAGGAACAAATTTTCCTTTAATGGTCCCATTTCTCACGCATTTTTTCAGTAAATCCACTGGCAGATCGTTAGACTCAAAGTAAGTATTCATCGCTTCATCATCCATCTCAGCTGCAGCATCTAATAAAAGATTTCGATATTCTTGAGCCTTGTCAATCAAATCGGAAGGAATATCCTCATAAGAAAATTTAGCGCCCAACGTTTCTTCTTGCCATATAATGGCTTTCATAGAAATAAGGTCAATTATACCTTTGAAATCTTTCTCACTTCCTATTGGCAACTGAATGACTAAAGGCGCTGCACCAAGCTTCGTCTTTATCATATCAACACATCGATAAAAATTTGCCCCTATTCTATCCATCTTATTAACAAAGCAGATACGAGGAACGCTATATTTATCAGCTTGACGCCAAACTGTTTCAGATTGAGGTTCAACTCCAGCAACTCCATCAAATACAGCAACTGCACCATCCAAAACTCTTAAAGATCTCTCAACTTCAATAGTGAAATCAACGTGACCTGGAGTGTCTATTATATTGACCCTATGATCATTCCAAAAACATGTTGTTGCAGCAGATGTGATTGTAATACCACGCTCTTTTTCCTGCTCCATCCAATCCATAGAAGCTGCCCCATCGTGCACTTCACCAATTCTATTTTGCTTGCCAGTATAAAATAAAATACGCTCTGTTGTGGTAGTCTTACCAGCATCTATGTGAGCCATTATTCCTATATTTCTGTATTTAGATATCCCAATTTCCATATCACAATTAATTAGCTAACATTAAAAACGAAGATGAGAAAATGCCTTATTAGCCTCAGCCATTTTATATTTTTCTTCGCACATCTTAAACGCACCACCGCGTTTATTATAAGCATCCAGTATTTCAGATTGCAAACAATCAACAGTGGTTTTTCCACTCTTTTTTCGAGCAGCAGAAGTTGCTTTAGCAATCCACCTTAACGCTAAAGAAATAGCTCTATCTTGTCGAACTTCAACAGGCACTTGATAAGTTGCACCACCAATGCGTCGAGAACGCACTTCTATAGAAGGAGTCACATTTTCTACCGCTGTTTCAAAAATTGATAACCCACCTTCGCCTATTTTCTTTTCAGCTAAAGACAAAGCGTCATAGATAATCTTTTCTGCAGTAGACTTTTTACCACATTTCATGATTGTATTAATGAAACGCATCAACAAAACACTGCCGTAACGCGAATCAGGACTTATTTCTCTTTTTTTTGCTTTATTCCGACGAGCCATAAACTTTAACCAGATTTCTTTACACCATATTTTGAACGAGCTTTCTTTCGATTTTGCACACCACGCAGATCAAGGGCACCTCTTATTATGTGATAACGCACACCTGGTAAATCTTTAACCCGCCCACCACGTATCAAAACAACAGAGTGCTCTTGTAAATTATGACCTTCACCAGGTATATAAGCTGTCACTTCACCATACCCACTAATTTTTACTCTGGCTACTTTACGGAGTGCTGAGTTAGGCTTCCTAGGAGTTGTAGTATACACCTTAGTGCAAACACCTCTCCTTTGAGGGTTGCTTTCTCCCAAAGCTGGTACCTTTTTCTTATGGGTCAATCCTAATCTACCTTTACGTATTAATTGATTTATCGTAGGCATATGTTATAAACTCAAGCTCATTAAAATAACTAAGTTTTTAGTTATAAAATAATAAACCTCAATAGTCAATATAAAAATAAACATTACTACTCTAATAATTAAGCTCAACTGCTTTGAAAGCCATCAGTAGACTTCTTGCACTACCTCCCAAGCCACAACTGTCATTCAGTAGAAACGAAAAAGTTACTTGACACCCTCCGCCAGCCCCCTTATCATGATAGTGAAGGTATTCAGTTATCTTCATCTGTGCAGATTAAACAGCAAGAAAACAACGTAGTTGGCGTCTTATTTTTAATCTTTTGCACTATGTGCACCTTATGTCTTCACAACATTTCTAGGTTTTTACCTACACAAGCTGAAACGCGCTTATAAGTCGTTTAAGACAGTATAGTACGCCAATTTGCAGGATT
>NZ_JAPQLL010000019.1:0-22100 GCF_028981865.1 Wolbachia endosymbiont of Drosophila nikananu
AACTACGTTGTTTTCTTGCTGTTTAATCTGCACAGATGAAGATAACTGAATACCTTCAGTTTCATGGTAAGGGGGCTGGCAGGGTTTGTCAAGTAAGTTTTTTTGTTTCATTTAAATTGCTTGCAACCTTCTTATACACTCGTCCTTACCAAGAATCACCATGATATCGATGATTCCAGGTGCATCCATTACTCCAGTTATAGGGGCACGTAATGAGTGGTATACACCGCTTACTTTCATATCATGTGATTTTGCACATTCCTTGATCTGAGAAGATAAAAAAACCTTATTCCAATTTTCATCACCGATCTTTGACAGAAATGATGCGAGTAACTTAATTATATTGAGGTTAGATTTGACAATTTGACGAGCTTCTTCACTTAAATCAAGTGGCGGATCTTGAATATAAAACTTTGCTAAATCCAATAATTCGGTCAGGTAGTTTGCTCTTTTTTTCAGCTCTGTCAGTCCCTGCAGTAAATAGCCCTTTTTTTTGTCAGTTAGAGTATTTTCCCCAAGTATTAGAGCCAGAATATCTTCATTGCTCATATTACTAATATAGTGGTTATTCAAGTGCTCTAATTTTTTAAAATCAAGCTGTGCAGGCGAACGACCAATACTTTCTAAATTAAACCACTCTATTGCTTGCTCATCGCTAATAATCTCATCGTTGCCGTGACTCCAGCCAAGTCTCAGCAAGTAATTACGCATCGCTTTTGACAATATTCCCATCTTTTCATAATCGCAAACGCTTGTGGCACCATGCCTTTTGGATAGCTTATTCCCATCTTCCCCATGGATAAGCGGCACATGTGCAAAGCGTGGAATGTCAAAATCAAGAGCCTGGTATATTAGCAGCTGTTTAAAGGTATTAGTGAGATGGTCAGAGCCACGTATTACATCAGTTATTCCAGCATCATGATCGTCAACCACTACGGCAAAAATATATGTTGGAGTGTTATCAGAGCGTAAGATCACTATATCATCAAGCTGCTCGCTATTTACCTTAACTTGACCGTATATTTTATCATCAACAATAATATCTTCTGAGTCTGGCACTTTAAAGCGAACAACAGGTCTTACGTCTGATGTCACACTAGTACATTTATGCTTGTATATCTTGCCCTCTTCTCTCGCTTTTATTTTCCTTTCTGTCTCAGGGCAATAACAGTGATACGCCCTACCCTTCTCAACTAAAAGGTTTGCTACTTCTTTATGCCGCTCTATTCTTTTTGACTGATATACTATTTCTCCATCATAACTCACATCGAGCCATTTTAGTCCTTCTATAATCGCATCAATTGCTTCTTGTGTTGAACGTTTTCTGTCGGTATCTTCAATCCTTAGCAAAAACCTGCCACCATGATGCTTTGCATAGAGCCAATTAAATAAAGCTGTACGAGCCCCACCAATATGCAAAAACCCTGTTGGTGATGGAGCGAATCTAGTGACTATGTCTAGCATGTTATTGTTACAGTAAAGTATAGGCCATGATACCCAAAATCCACGTTTGTAACAATGTAGAATTACTATAAATTATTTATCCTGAGAGATTAAATTTTCTTTATTTTTAATAAATCGTGTTGTATAATTTAGTGTTAGTTAAATATAGCGAGGTATGTTATGGCTGACTTATTTGAAGTTGCAAAAGCAGGAGATAAAGATAAGTTTATTGAAGCTTGCAAGGAAAGAGTTGCTTGTGTAGCTAAGCATAGTCTTGATGAAAATGGAAACCCATTTCATATAGCAGCAAGCAGAGGAATCCTGTTATCTGCATTAAAGGAGATTATAAAGTATTTAGAAGAAGATACTGAGGGCAGAGTCAAGAAAGCAAAAGAAGCTAAAAATTGGAAAGAATTAGAAAAATTAAAAGAGGAACTTAAGGATAATAAGAGATATATTAAAGAAGCACTCTGCGATAAAAGCTACATTAAGGATAATGGAAGAATGGCGGTATCACCTCTTTATTTCTTGGATCCTGCAGAACGGGAAGAAGCTAAGCAAATCGCAGGTATAAAGGGCGGTTTTATATGTAATAGAAAATTTCATTTGTGCTTATACATAATAGGAGCTATAGCGTGTATTGCTGCCTTGTGTTTATCCTTGTACTTTTTATTTTTGGTTTCTCAATCTCTTGCATTAGCTTCAGTAGCTACAATAGCTTCTGGAGGATCTACATGTTTGTTGTTTAAGGCATGTAACGGGATATACGGCTTGTATGATGAAAGTACTATAGTGACAGATCCTGATATTATGCAACTTTTAGATGGTGGTTTAGCTGCAGCATGAAGCTAGAAATTACCTGCAGGCAATGATATAGAAATTTACTTTCTCAAGCTAAGAAAGTATACTGATAAGATGATAGAAAAGAAGTACAATAAGATTTTAATAGCAAACAGAGGAGAGATTGCCTGCAGGATTATCAGAACTGCCCATAAGATGGGTATATCTTGTGTCTGTGTATATTCGGATGCAGATGTAAATTCTGTGCATGTAAGACAAGCAGATGAGTCAAGATATATCGGCCCTTCGCCATCTTGCCTTAGTTATTTAAACATTGAAAAAATATGTGAAGTAGTAGTTGAAACAGGTGCGCAGGCAGTTCATCCTGGCTATGGTTTTTTAGCAGAGAATCCAGATTTTCCACGTGCTCTGCAAAAACACAATATAGACTTCATCGGGCCAAGTGCAGAAACAATAGAAGTTACAGCCAACAAAATAACAGCAAAAGAAGCGGCAAGAAAAGCTGGAGTGAATGTAGTGCCAGGATATATGGGTAAAATCAGTGATGCTGCCCATGCAGCTCAAGTTGCTGAGGAGATTGGCTTTCCGGTTATGCTAAAAACTGCATCAGGCGGTGGTGGCAAAGGAATGCGAATTGTAAACTCCAAAAAAGAAATTGAACTAGCATTTACATCAGCCACAAATGAAGCAGAGAAAAGTTTTAAGGATGGCAGTATCTTTATAGAAAAATATATAGAACTACCAAGACATATTGAAATACAAATCATAGCAGATAAATATGGCAATATAGTGTGTCTTGGAGAAAGAGAATGCTCGATACAAAGGAATAACCAGAAAATAATGGAAGAAACGCCAAGCCCATTCATTAGTGAAGAAATAAGACAAAAAATGTATGTCCAATGTGTTTCTCTGGCAAAGCAAGTTGGCTATTTTTCAGCAGGCACTGTTGAGTTTGTTGTAGATAAAGACCAAAACTTCTATTTTCTTGAGGTAAATACGAGATTGCAAGTTGAGCATCCAGTAACAGAATTTATAACTGGAATAGACATAGTAGAAGAAATGATTAGAACTTCCTGTGGAGAGAAATTGAGATTCAATCAGGATGATATTAAACTTACTGGTTCTGCAATAGAAAGTAGAATTTGCGCTGAAGACCCATCGAAGAAATTTTTCCCTTCCAGCGGAAGAATAAAATATTACGATAAACCAGGTGAAAATGATTATGTAAGAATAGATGATGGAGTAGCTAGCGGTTCAGAAATTAGCACGTTCTATGACTCAATGATTGCAAAAGTTATAACATATGGAAAAGATAGAGTAGAAGCGATCAGCAGAATGCAAAAAGCATTGTCTGAATGCTATATAGAAGGAGTAACAAATAATATAGAATTTCTAGAATCCATCTTCCATCACCCAAATTTTATTGCAGCAAAGCTCCACACGAGATTCATTCCAGACCATTACTCTAGTGGGTTTCACGGCGATTTTGTTACAGAGGAGTATATTAAAATATTTATTTTCACTGCGTTATATGTTCATTTGGAAAATGAAGAAAGGTACCATCATAAAGCAGTGAATGAAACGCTTGTAGTTGTAATAAATGACAATAAATACCCTATAGATGCAAAGCACCAAGATAATATATTAACAACAGTATATAACCACAATACATACTCTGTAGTAGGCAAGTGGGAATCAAGTTATAGGTTGCTAAACATCACGATTAACGATGATACCGATATAACACTTAAAGTAGAAAAACAAGGCAGCAAATACTTCATAAGACATGCAGGCATGAAAGCTGAGTGTTGTATATTTAAGCCTCATGTAGCTGAATTAAGTAGGTTAATGCTAAATAATGAAACAGAAGGGATTTCAGTAGATGCTGTAAAATCCCCAATATCTGGCTTATTAGTTAAGTTGCACGTAAATATAGGAGATCAGGTGGAAATAGGACAACCTTTATTTGTGGTGGAGGCAATGAAAATGGAAAATATCATATGTGCTGAAGCAGCAATGGTGATAAAAAATATTCTCGTTCAAGAAGGAAAAAATGTACAGACTGGTGATGTAGTCTGCTTTCTTAAATAACACAAGAAGTATAAACTTGACCCAAACAAGATAAATGAAAACACTTGATGAGCTATGGCAATGGCTATTGGTATGTGCAATAATAGAGTAATTACACCTAAAATGATCTGAATGATAACGGAGAGCAGCATAATATATACCGGTTTTACGCTAGCATTTTTTACTGTGAGTATTACTACCAAAGCTAGTATTAGCAATGCCAGTGCTCGATGTATAAATTGCACTGTCGCTCTGTTCTCAAAGATATTCAGCCATATGGGGTGTAAGAAAAATAAATCTTCTGGAACGATTTGTCCTTCCATTAGTGGAAAGGTATTGTAAATCAAACCAGCATTTAATCCCGCAACAAATGCACCGAAAATTATTTGCATTACAATTAGGGCCAAAATCATCCCTGTGTAGTATATAGTGTCACTACTAATCTTAAGTTTAGTTTGCTTTGGCCTGATTTGGTAATCAAAAAATTGATATAACAATAATGCAAAGACAATTAATGCTAATAATAAGTGAAGTGCAAGCCTATAGTGGCTAACATGAGGTTCAGTTACTAAACCACTTTTAACCATATACCAACCAGCAAAAGCTTGTAAAGCTCCAAATAATAATGCCATAAATAGCCTTATTACTACCTTTTTAGATATTTTTCTTCTTAATGTAAAATATATAAATGGCAGGACAAAAACTAAACCTGTTAGTCTTGCAACCAATCTGTGTACATATTCTATTAAGTATATAGCCTGAAATTCCTCCATACTCATACCATAGTTAAATGCTTTATACTCAGGTGTAGTTTCATATTTTAATTTTTCTTGTAGCCAATCTTGTCCACTCAGTGGTGGCAATGTTCCAGTGATGGGTTTCCACTCCGTGATTGACAATCCTGCTTTTGAAAGTCTGGTAAATCCACCAATCCCCACCATGAGAATTACCATAATACAGCAGAGAAAAAGCCAAATAGCTACAGGTTTTGATTGCTTTTGTTCCATAAACCATGCTGAGTTTTGTTCCATCGCTCAGGGTAAAGAATAAATTCCCACAAGGCAAGAAAAGCTGCAACACTATGTAGCAGACTATAGACCGGAAAAAATATCGATACTATATAAAAATAAAAAGGCATCTTTTGCTGTTTGACAGCTATTACCAAAAGAATCAGGTTAGTAACGTATACCACTACAAAGTAGTACAAAAATAATTCATTTAAAACTTTAGTTAATATCAATGAAAGCAGTAAAAATGGAGTAGTAAAAAATATAAAAGCTGCAGAGCCAACAAAAAGATTCAATAGCAAAATTCCCTTAAATCCAGTGTGTTTATAAAGAGACTTTATATTTTTTAAATGAACAATATAAGTTTGCATATAGCCTTTGATCCAGCGTGCTCTTTGCTTAATCCAAGCAAATACAGCAATTGGTGACTCTTCCAATGTTTCTGAGTCAATCATCCTGGTTTTGTATCCCATTTGCGCAAGTCTCAAACCAAGGTCAGCATCTTCGGTAACACTATAAGCATCCCAGAAAAACAATTTTTTTAGAATTTTTACTGAAAAATGATTACTGCTACCACCCAAAGGCATTGGCATGTTCATTTTTTGGAATCCAGGCAATAAGTATTGAAACCAGTTCATATACTCCAGAGAAAAGAATTTTGTGAGAAAATTATAATCACAATTATAGTAATTTAATTTCGCCTGCACACAGGCAAGCCTATCGCCGCCCTTATTAAATTCAATCAGTGCTTTTTTTAACTGCAATGGGTCTGGTTTATCATCTGCATCATATATTACTGCATACTTTCCTCTAGCAAAGCTCATAGCATAATTGCATGACTTGGCTTTTGTTCTAGGCAAAGAATGAGGCACTTTTATTACTTCAAAATACTGTGGTAAAGTATACTTTTCTATAGCTGCCAGCGTTTCCTGGTCATCACTTTCTACCAGAAGCTTTACATCTAATTTCGACTTTGGATAATCCAAACTTTTAATGCTTTCAATTAATTGCCCTATTACTGCACTTTCTTCAAATACAGGCAGTAAAATAGTATATATAGGTTCATTCAGCTTACTATAATCCACTTTTTGATTAGAGGTTTCACATAAGCTAAAAACTGTAGCTATAAACTTGAATAAATAACTAGAACATCCGATTATAAATATCAACATCAAAGCAAAATATGTATATTTCTCTGTTAGTGTTAAAATTGAAGTTACAATAAAAAAAGAAGCAAAAAATATTGAGCTTAGTTTAATGCTTTTAGCTGAAAAATTAGGATTCTTGTAATATAAGTAGTTGCTTGCAAATTCTGAAATACCAAAGTGCGAGTTAAGAAGATTTAAAATCTGTTCGCTATCCACTTTTATTAATACATAGTCAATACCGTAATGAGCTTCGACCCAACGGTTGATATCTCGGCTTGTGTCTTCAACCATAAAAAAAGTAGTATCATTTAATTTTTGCCAAGGAATTATATTAAATTTATAGTAAAAAAGTTTCTCTGGCTCTTTGCACAAACTAGAATCAAACTTAATTTTTTCTACATTATCAACTTGAAGTATAGGCAATTGTTGCATCAAATCTAATGCAATTTTTTATTTAAGTCACGTGAAAATGAAGATATGACCTCGCTACTACGCTTATCATCTTTACGTTCATGCATTATTTTTTTTACAGCATCAGCAGCTATATTCGCTGTGTTAGCCTGTAAATCTCCAAGAGCTTTTTCAACTTGGTCAGTGACTTTCTTCAAGTTAGAATGGGCATTGTCATCTAATGTCTGATCTAGCTGCTGTCTATTGTGCTTAATGATACTATTAGCTTTATCAAGTGCTTCATTCATCATTTTATTAACTTCTGCATCTAATTCTTTGTATTTTTTAGAAGATTTTTTGTAATACTCCAACATATCTTCCCTGAATTTTTCAGTTTCTTCACTTGAAAATTTGCTTTTGTTACGCTTATTGTTAAGCGCATTTTTTATCACTTTCTTTAGCAATTTATACGAAAGGACAAAACTTACCAAGAAGGCAAGACCGATAATCAGTGATGTAGACATAAAAACCCCTAAAATTCTTTGGACACCAAATCAGCAACAAACTCCTCTTCAATTTCAGAATTGGTCAATTTAGTATAATAAATTAAAGCAATACTAGTAGCCATTTGTTTTAACTGATCAGTATATTCAGATTTAAATTCTGCCACTTTTTCTTCAATAAGCTTGCTCTTTTTTTTGTCTTCCTCTTCTAATATATTCTTAACATTAGCTCTCATTTCTTCTACCTGAGCAAGTGCATCATCTATGATTTTTTTTGCCTGTATTCTAGCTTGGTTTAAAGCGGCATTATACTTGGCAATCTGATCTTCTGTAAGTCTTAAAAGATGAACAGAGCTATTAAAAGAGTCCAACACCCCTTTACTTCTAGTGTTTATTATTCCATCTAACTTTGGTAAAAATAAACAACTTACTATAAAAAAAAGTGAAGAGAAAAAAATTAAAAACCAAAAAACTTGAGAAAAGAAAGTTGAAACATCAAGCTGTGGCATCTGTTAAGCAGCAAATATTAACAACATTGCAAGTACAAACGCAAGCAATCCCATGATTTCAACCATGGCAGCACCAATATAAACATAACTTTTCATTTTACCTTCTGATTCAGGGTTTCTCGCAATCCCATTTAACATAGCAGAGAAGATATTAGCTATACCTAAACCAGCACCGAGCATTCCAAACACAGCTAAACCAATTGCTATAAACTTTAAAGCTACTAAATCCATATATTACCTTTAATTATTTCTTTATAATATAATTGTAAAATATTCTACAAGGAAGTCAATTACTTTACTGCATCTGACAAATATACACATGTTAATATAGTAAATATATAAGCTTGTAAAATTGCAACAAATACTTCAAATCCTATCAATGCAATTATGAACAAAAACGGCGCAGGAGTGAAAAATATGTTCATATTCACAATAAATCCTGCTATCACTTTGATGATCGTATGACCCGCAATCATATTTGCTGCAAGCCTTATCGATAGGCTAATCGGTCTTACTAAATAAGCAAATAACTTAATAATAATTATTACAGGTGCAAGCCACCAAGGAGTTCCTTTTGGTAGCAATATACGTAAAAATTCTACTCCTCTTTCCTTAAACCCAACAATCGTTATATAAGTAAAAACTACCATCGATAAAGCGAAGGTGACTATCACATGACTTGTGACCGTGAAACTATAAGGCAGAACACCAACTAAATTACATGATAAAATGAAAATAAATATTGTGAATATCAATGGAATGTGCTGCAAGCCTTTGCTTCCAGTGTTATTTTCTATTATTGAAACAACAAAATCATATACATATTCAACTGCAGCTTGCAAATATCCTGGTATTACTGACCCCTTCTTTATTCCAAAAAGCAAAAAGAGTATCACCAATATCACCGAAATCATCATGAAAAGAGATGAATTGGTAAAGCTTACGTCATACCCAAATAACCTAGGTAACTCTATTATTGTATATACTTTAAACTGTTCCAGTGGATTTAATGCCATTTTAATCTGAACTATAAACAGTAAATAAAGTATGAATTTTATAGGACAATGTCAAGAATTAAGATAAGGCTTTGTATTATTATAACATTGATACATTAACAAAATATGTAATTAGAGTGTTAATTACAGTCAGCTCTGTATTTTAAAACTTACTAATTTTATTAAATCATTCAATATCTTGACTTAACATCTTATTTTAATTATAATTTAATTTTTAGTGAGGTATTATTATGAACGAAATAGATTTTATTAACACTAGTCATCCTTTAAATTTAGAGCAGGAATTTGGTAGTGGATACATCAAACTAACAGATGGCTCCTTTAACGAATATACTGGCTATTATCAAATGGGAAGCGAAATACTAGATAAAAGCCATAACATGATAGGAAACTTAACTATTGATGGTTACATTCATAACTTCCATGAAGATAACCACAATATGAATCTTAAGCTCTCTATGGAGATAGATTTAAAAGGTGATATCGAGAAGATCGATTCTCTTTACAAGAAGATATAAAGTTACAAAAGCTTCTACATCATTGTTTATGATGTAGAAGTATTCCACTACAACAAGCTTTAAAAGCACTACATTTTATATTACAATAACTCTTTTATTTCTTTAAAGGTTCATGAAATTCACATTATCTTGGTTATTAGAACACTTAGAAACCAATGCTAGTTTAGAAGAAATTACCGATAAGTTAACTCACATAGGGTTAGAAGTAGAAGATGTGATCGACAATACCAAATTAGCTGGTTTTATTGTTGCAGAAGTATTAGAGGTGATACAGCATCCAAATGCTGATAAATTAAAATTATGTAAAGTAGATGACGGAAGTAAAATTCTACAAATAGTTTGCGGAGCAAACAATGTTAGAGAAGGTATGAAAACTGTGCTTGCATCTCTTGGTAGCACATTGCCAGAAAGTGATTTCACAATCAAGCCCACAAAAATACGAGGAGTGCTAAGTGAAGGGATGCTCTGCTCTGCTTCTGAACTTGCGCTGGTTCAAGAGAAAAGTGAAGGAATAATCGAGCTTTCTGATGATTATAAAGTAGGGGATAAATTTTTCAATTGTGACCCTGTAATTGATATAAATGTTACTCCAAACCGTGGAGATTGCTTAGGCATTTATGGAATAGCTCGCGACCTTGCTGCAACTGGAATTGAGACATTAAAGACTTTAAGCATTCCACAACTTACCAGCTCCATAAATTCACCAATCGATGTTGAAGTTACTGACGGGGAAAGTTTTATTAGTGGAATATACATCGCCAATGTAAAAAATCAAGAAAGCCCAAAATGGTTAAAAGATAGGCTGAAATCGATAGGAATGCGCTCCATTTCTGCAATAGTTGACATTACTAACTATATTATGATATCTTTCAGCCGCCCAATGCACGCGTATGATGCAAAAAAAATAGAAGGAGAGCTCACAGTACGCAAAGCAAACAACGGAGAAAAATTTGCTGGTTTGAACGGTAAAGAATACTTATTAAACACGGACACAAGCGTTATTTCTGATAGTAAAAATATTCATGGAGTTGCTGGAATTATAGGTGGAAAGTGCAGTGAATGTACTCTTGAAACTACTGATATCTTTTTAGAGTCTGCTTGGTTTGACCCTATATCTATCGCCAAATCTGCAAGGCAGATGAACATCTCCACAGAATCTAGTTACAGATTTGCACGTTCAGTTGATCCTGGATTTACTCTTGAGGGACTCAATCTTGCAGCTAAAATGATTTTGGATTTATGTGGTGGAGAAGCCTCAAGCGTAGTGTCTGCCGGCAGCTTAGATAAGGCTGACACCAAGGTGAACTTTGATTATCAGGATGCGAACAAGTTTGGAAGTGTGTCTGTATTGCCTGATGAAGTGTTCGATATCTTAACGAAACTAGGGTTTAATATTGATAAAAAAACCGAAGGCAATTGGAATGTACAAGTACCAAGCTGGAGACCGGACGTGACTATACCTGCTGACCTAATTGAAGAAGTAACAAGAATATACGGCTATGACAAAATAAAAGAAGAACCACTACCAAATAATGTTGAAGAAGTAGATAGTACATACGACAATTTGCGTATTTTGATGACAAACAGAGGGTTTCATGAAGTGCTAACCTGGTCGTTTATGAGTGAATCAACAGCTGAAAAATTTGGTTACTCGAATAAGTTATTTATCATCGATAATCCGTTTAATAATAACTTTAATATAATGAGACCAAGTATCATACCAAACTTGTTGCAAGTAACTGCTGATAATATTACCCATGGAACATCTGATCTTGCAATTTTTGAAATTGGGCCAATTTACGATGGTGAAGCTCAGTCTAAACATGTTTTAAGTGGAATAAGAACAGGAAATAATTTACCGCGAAACCATTATAATACTGATAGGAAAGTAGATGTTTTTGACGCAAAGGCTGATTGCATAGCAGCTTTGGAGTTTTTTAACGTCAATTGCGATAATTTAACGATAGAGAGAGCAGAAAAAGAACATTACCACCCAGGAAAGTCAGGCACTCTCTCTTTTAAAAATAAAGTAGCAGGTTATTTTGGAGAGTTGCATCCTAATATATTAGATCTTTTTGACATCAAGCAAAAAGTTGTAGGTTTTGAGGTGATATTAGAAAATATTGAAAATTTACCTGTAAGTAGAAAGAAATTTATCGATTATAAATACCAAAGTGTAAAACGTGATTTTGCATTTATTGTAAATAAGGATGTGAAAGTAGGTAACATAATCAATGTGGTAAAAAAAAGCTCAGAGCTCATCACAGAAGTTTTGATATTCGATGTATACCATGGAAGTAACATAGAGCCGAACAAGATGTCTATAGCATTCTCAGTTACTTTCTGCTCTCCAACTCACACTTTAACTGAAGAGGAAATCCAAAAGGAATCAAATATGATAGTTAACTTAGTGTGTGAAAGTACAAAAGGAACTTTGAGAGCTCATCCTTAGGCTGTAATCACAGTTTCCTGCAGTTGCTGTGTTACACTTACTTCATCCAATCTATTTCCTATATTGACTTCAATATCCTTAAAAAATCTATCCCACATTCCACGCAAATGCTCTTCTACTTTAGGCCATACATCATTTTTAAATGTTTCTCCATCATCAGAAAATAAATTACCTAAAAAGGCTCCAACACCTTCATAATTTGACTGAAAACATTGAAGAAATGTCTCTACTTCCTTATGAGTATCATGTGCCACACTCAACGCTTTTCCTTCTGTGCTCTTATCCCCGTTTGCAACGGCAAGACCTGTTTTAATATATCCCCAGCCTGTCTGAATAGCTCTTATAGGTTGCAACCATGAACTCTTATCGCTTTTTGGTACATTATTTACTATATTTTCCACCAGCCTGTCTATTAAAGGAGACAATAAATTTTGACTAAAATGTTTGATATTATTTTTTGTTTTTATCACAGGACTTTTTATGCATTTTTCTGCCAAATAGTATTCAAGTTCCGCTTTCTCTAACAACTTCTTAACTGCTTCTTCATCAAAAATTCTATGCTTGAATACCTTAAGTAAATCATCTTCTATTATTGCAAATTTTATTTTTTCACAAGACTCTAGTTCTTCCTTATAATTACTTTTTGTTTCTTCATTTATCAATAATTCTGCTTTTTCTAATTCTAACTGTTCTAATATTTTTAGAATTTCTCGGTTATTTTTCAAGTGCTTCTCTATTAATTTTGCACTTGGATGCTTTTCTCCTTTTCTATTTCGTTCATCTTTTAAGTACTTATTTAAATCCTCACTTCCTTCTATTACTTTTCTTAATGATACAGGTTGATCTAAGCATTCTGCAATTTCCATTCGGTGCGCATTAATCCTCTGTACTAAATCCGGCTCCTTTTCCTCTAACAGCTTACATGAATTTTCTATACCCTTTGCTTGATCTTTAAATAAATTTTGTATTTTACATTTCGTTATTTCTAAATATACCTTTGCTATAAAATCATTCACTTTATCTGAAACTTCTTTTAAACCTTTCTCACTAAAAGGACCTTCCTCTTCTAAATCTCGAAACTGATCTATTAAGTTTAGCATGCCTAATAGACCTAACTCACCCTTGGCTTTTTTCATTACTGATTTTACTAGCCTTCGCTCAACTTCTTGATCATCATACTCAAACTTAAAAAGACCTTCTAATTTCCTTTTTAAATCATCATTTGTTAAGTTATTTTTTCCTTCATCATATATTGCTTTCAATTTTTCATGTATCCTAATATATCTTTCTTGTCCTTCTTCTTTTAAATCCTTAATTCTATTTTTAGCATTATTTAAAGCTTTCTCTGTTTTTCCAGGATATGTATCCTTATAAACATCAATTATTGTTTTCTTAGTTATTTTCCCTTCTTCTTTAAGTCGTTCCCACTCTGCTTTAAATACAGGAAGCTCACTATCGTCTAAAGCATCTGGCACTTTTGCTCCTGCTTCTTTTAGACCTTTTATTATTATCTCTTTTTCATTTGGTAATTCCTTACCTTGACTTTCTAATTTCTGTTTCACTAAAGTATTTTTTAGCTCATCTTCCAGTGAAAAATCTTCCCCTCGTCTACCCTGCTGAAATTTAATTGCTTGTATAAAAGCAACTTGATAAGCATTTTCTATTAAGTGAGTTGTCAACTTAGAATCGATACTACTCACCATTTTTAGCCTAAATTCATTCAATAATTCATTCAACTTATCATATGTAATATCTTTTTTTTCTAGCTTCATCAACTCTTCCATAGCTTTTGCAAATTCTTGAATGGAAGTTGCAAGTATATCCTTGATTTCATTACGCAAGGGCTTAAGACCATTTTTTAAATTGATTTTAGCTGATAATTTCAGCACAACATTATGCTCTGAATCCCGCGTCACATCGAACCACTCATTATTTTCATTATCGCATAAGTCTCTAAGTAATTGTTTAAATTGCGGTGGAAATTTTATTTCCATATTATATGCAATGCTTGGCTCAGGAACTTCTATTTCATGAAAAGACACTTCAATATTTTGATGCTCATTCTTATATAACCCATTACTTATTTTAACAGCAGCAATCAAAGAATGAGATAATTTCCTATTTAAAAGATAAAAAGTAGCCAAAGCTAGAGTTTCAGGAATCAGTAATATTACAAGTACAGCCACATTAACAAAAATTGCTATTGCAGCAAGAGCGCCGTATGCCAATCTTTTCGGTACACTTGTTTCACCCTTTTTTGCCTTATCTTCACTTATATCAGCTTGTGTCTTACTGTCTGCTTTAAATCTACTGTATACGACTAATCCCAGTGCAGTAAAAGCAATATAAGGAAGCATTAAAACTGACAGAGCTAAATTTAATACTCTTTTCTCTGGGCAAGCTCTGTTTATCTCTTTCAATATTTCGCTTGACATATTATACCAAGAGGTAAAAAAGTCAGAATTATAATCTTTATAATGAAATATACTGAGTGGAACATTAAAAGCAGCTATTTGTTTAATTAACCAATCCTGCTCACTTACAGCATCAAAAAACTCTTCTTCCTCTTCTGGATTAGCAAGACCTAAATCATTCCCTTCTTCTACATTAGAAACATCTTCCATAGCATCAAAAAACTTTTCTTCCTCTTCCAAAGCAACATTAGAAGTAGATTCTACTTTACCTAAATCACTATTATTGTTATTAAAATCAACAACTTTTTCACCATCTGCAGTAACCTGACTCATATTATAACCTTATCTAAAAGTAACCTAAGTATAGCATAAACATTAGTAACTTTGCAACTTTATTAACAACTTAACTTGATACCAACTATCAAATCTTGATATTCTTTAGAATAGAAGTCGGCTTCGATCTCTTTATTAATGTCCAAAGATAAGGCAAGGGTCTGCTCTTTTATATATTTATTCCATGTAGTTATTGCTTCCTTAATTTTTTCATCTTCTGTTTTGATTGTTACTCTAATTCTATCTGATATATGAAAATCAGCTTGTTTTCTAGTTTCTTGAATGAGCCTCACAATATCTCTCGCGAGCCCTTCTAGAATCAATTCATCATTTAAAGTAGTGTTTAGGATAACAACCCCTTTGTTGTTATCAAATACAGAGGAGAATTCACTGTTTGCTTTTAATAATAGTTCATATTCGCCTTTTTCTATGATATAGTTCTCTGTTTCATCTCCCAGAAATATTGAACCTTTTGCGGAACCTTCTGTCATTCCAGCGCGTGACGCTGGAATCTGCATCTGGATCCCAGTGTCAAGCACTGGGATGACGTCGGGGTAAGTTTTTTCAATTTGCTTCCATTTCCCCTCTTTGACATATTGGACTAGTTTCTTGATTTTATCTGGAACTCTTCTTCCAAGCATAGAAAAATTTAATTTTAACTCTAGTGACGCAACTTCTTTTAACTCATTTACTATTTCTAATTCTTTTACATTTACCTCATCTCTTATTATCTCTTGATATTCATCTTTAAGAGAATCATAGGAAAACTGATGATAAATCGTCATACTACTAAGTGGCTGTCTGATACGTATGTTAAACGTGTTTCTAGTAGAGAGTGCAGAGTTACATATCTCTCTCACTAGATCCATTTTGGCAATGAGCTGACTATCAAACTTCTCTAATTGTGGGAAATCAGCCAAATGAACAGATGTTTCTTCATACTTAAGCCCTTGCCATATATTCTCTGTTATAAGTGGCAACAAAGGGGCTGCAGCTCTTAGTATGTAATAAAAAACCGTATATAGAACATTATAAGCATCAGTTTTATCCTGATCCAAATCACTTTTCCAAAAACGCTCGCGACTGCGACGAATGTACCAATTGTTTAGCACTTCAAAAAAGTTCATCAAAATTTTGCAAGCCTCTTGGGAGTTATAGCTGTTCATAGAAGTTTGGATACTTTCTACAGCTTCAAAACATTTGGAAATCATGTAGCGATCAATAGTACTTTGATAATCCTTACAAACTTCAGCTTTAATTCCATCTGCATTTGCATACATGGTAAAAAAGTGATAACCGTTCCAAATAGGTTTTATTACGTTTTTCAGAACATCTCGTATCGAATTTCCTTCTTTGTCGAGTAGCAAATTACCACCGCAGACAATGGAACCAGATAGCATAAGAAAACGCAGTGCATCAGAACCATATCTATCAAAAACCTCCATTGGATCTGCATAGTTATTCAAACGCTTGGACAATTTTTGCCCTTTTACATCCAAAACAACACCGTGGCATATGCAGTTCTTAAATGGTTCCCTATCAAACAAAGCAGTGGACAATACAAAGAGCGTATAAAACCACCCCCTGGTTTGCGCTATGTATTCAGTGATAAAATCTGCAGTTTCAAACCACTCCTTATTTTCAAACGGATAGTGGACTTGTGCGAATGGCATCGAGCCAGATTCAAACCAGCAGTCAAATACGTCAGGCACACGACGCATAACTGATTTTCCTGTTGGATCATCAGGATTTGGCCTCGTTAAAGTATCGATAAATGGTCTGTGCAAATCATCTACTTTAACATTAAAATCTCGCTCTAGTTCTTCTATCGAACCATATACATCCACTCTTGGATATCTTGTATCATCTGATTGCCACACAGGAATCGGAGTACCCCAGAATCGATTGCGTGAAATTGACCAGTCGTGTGCCCCTTCAAGCCATTTTCCAAATTGACCATCTCTAATGTGGTTTGGTATCCAATTAACTCCCTTATTTAGCTCTACCATTCTGCTTTTGAATTTTGTAACGGCAACATACCAAGAAGGCATAGTGCGATAGATCAAAGGAGTATCAGTTCTCCAGCAGTGTGGATAATTGTGAATATATTGCTCAGTTTTGAACCAGTTTCCTTGTTCTTTCAATTTTTTTATTACTGTATCATTGGTATCAAAAACATGAACCCCTGCCAAATCTGAAACTTCAGCAGTAAATTTTCCACTGTTATCAATTGGACAAATAACTGGAATACCATGACTTTGGCAAAGGTAAAAATCTTCCTCACCAAATCCAGGAGCAGTGTGTACAACACCAGTACCATCTTCTCCTGTAACATAATCAGCAATGAAAACACGGAATGCATTCTTTGTATCTTTAAAGTAATCAAACAGCGGCTTATAGGAAAGGCCTGCAAGATCATTCGCTTTAAGTTTTATATTGCAATTTTCATATGGAATATTGTTTTGTTCAGAGTGGCTGATAAATTTTTCTAGGTAGCTTTCAGCGAAGATATATATTTCATTAGGTTGATTTGATGTCACTTCAGCATGCAAACATTTATTACCTTCCTGGATTCCAGCGTCACGCGCTGCCAAAGAGTGGACTGACACTGCACAATACTTGATGTCCTTTCCTATCGCCAATGCCAAGTTGCTCGGCAACGTCCAAGGAGTTGTAGTCCAAGCAAGTAATTTACATTTTTGTTTAACACTTTTAAACTGCTGTGGGTTTTCTAAAAGCTCAAATGCAACAGTTACAGCTTTGCTAGTCTTTTCTCTATACGCGTTATCAAGCCTTGTTTCAAAATTGGATAATGGAGTTTCGCACGCCCAGCTATAGGGAACAACGCGTACTGATTCATACACCAGACCCTTATCATAAAGCTGTTTAAATGCCCACATGACCGACTCCATGAATGATTTATCCATGGTCTTATAGTCGTTGTGAAAGTCCACCCACCTTGCCTGCCTATTGACATATTTTTCCCACTCTGATGAAAATCTCATTACAGAAGTACGACAATGGTTATTGAATTTTTCAATGCCGAATTTTTCTATCTCAGTTCTACCAGATATTCCAAGTTCTTTTTCTGCACCCATCTCAGCCGGCAGTCCATGGCAATCCCAGCCAAATCTACGTTCAACCCTTTTTTGAAGCATAGTTTGATATCTTGCAAATGCGTCTTTTATAAAGCCAGTGAGTAAATGTCCATAATGGGGAAGGCCATTTGCAAACGGAGGCCCATCATAAAACACAAAACAATTATCCTTGGAACGTTCTCCAACTGACCGCTCAAAAACTTTATTTTCCTGCCAAAATTTTATGATTTCTTTTTCTAACGACGAAAAATCAGGACTACTTACTGTATCAGGATAATGCTTTGACTTCATGTTCGCTATGTAAAACTAAAGAATATAGGGTTTTCTGGAAAATTACAAATTCAAAAACTCTGTTTCTATAAACATAGATTAGGCATTGACATTTTATATACAAGATATTAACTCATTAGATTTATTTCTTAGGTTGAAGATGAATAAAAACAATTGGCCTTATCAGGAATTTCATGATACCAACAAAAGCAATAGTAAAAGCAGCTTTATTTGGGAATCACGTTCTTATGAATATAATAATTATGGAGAGATTGAGAAAATACGCTATCAGTGGAAAAAGAAAAAAAATCCCGCAAATCTATTATATCAAGTCTCATATGATTACGTAACACAGAGTCATGGTCCCTTAAGTATTAAATCTAGATAGCTTATAAACTTGAAAAAACTACACAAAGTGCTTCTGCACAAGAACGCAGGAGCACTATTTTCTAATTAGGCAGCACACCCCAACAAACTATTTTGCCAAGCTTCCAACACTTTCACGTTTACTATTTTGTCCCTGTATTTACCTTCAGGATCATCAATACACACTGATTGCATATATGGGCTTTTACCAATAATTTGGTTTCGATGTTTGCCTTTTTTATCACTGAACAAAGCAGAAATAGTTTTGCCTACCATACTCTGGTTAAACTCAAGTTGTTGTTCACTAATTAATTTCTGTAAACGAAGAAGGCGTTCTGTTTTAACATCTTCTGGTATTTGATCTTTTCTTTCCGCTCCTGGCATTCCTGGTCTTGGGCTATATTTAAAACTATAAGCCTGAGCGTACTTTACTTTTCTCACTAACTTCATAGTTTCCTCAAAATCTTTTTCGGTTTCTCCAGGAAACCCAACAATAAAATCAGAAGAAAATTCGATTTCAGGTTTCAGTTTGCGAAACCTATTTATTATTTCCAAATACTCCTCTGCAGTATGTTTTCTGTTCATTGCGTGCAATATTTTATTTGAACCTGACTGTACAGGTAGGTGAATAAATGGCATGAGTTTTGGTTCTTCCGCATGCGCCAAGTAGAGAGATTCGTGCATATTTCTTGGATGGGAAGTTGTATAGCGGATTCTTTCTAACTTTTCAATTTTAGCAATATGACTAATTAATTTTCCTAAATCCCACACTTCCCCTTCGCATTTCCCATGGTAAGCATTGACGTTCTGACCAAGCAAATTGATTTCCTTCGCCCCATTTGCAACTAATTTGAATGCTTCACGAAATATTTCATTCACTGGCCGTGAATACTCAGCTCCACGAGTGTAGGGTACTACACAAAACGTACAAAATTTATCACAACCTTCTTGTATGGCAAGAAACGCAGAAGATCCCTGGCTATTGCCATAGCATTCATCTGGCAATTTATCAAACTTTGCAACTTCAGGAAAATCAGTGTTTATTACATGACCTTTACTTCTGCTTGCTTTGACTATCAGCTCCGGTAAAGTAGCGATACTCTGCGGACCAACAACAATATCCACAAATGGAGCCCTTCTGAATACTTCTTCTCCCTCTGCTTGCGCTACACATCCAGCCACCACTATAGTCATTTCTTTTCGTGACGAATGAATCTTCCCGAGCTCAGAATAAAGCTTTTCTGCTGCCTTCTCTCTAATGTGACAAGTGTTCAGTATCACCAAATCAGCTTTTTCTGCATCACTAACAACGTTGAACCCCAAAGGTTTAATTATATTTTCCATTAAAACGGAGTCATAAACGTTCATCTGACAGCCGTAAGTTTTAATATATAGGCCTTTCATATTTGGTATGTCTTTTTCAAAACCCTACATACAATCACATTAAATGTCTAACAGAATAAACACGCACACCCCAGCATGTGACGCTAGTGAACTTGCTAGCACAATAGATTTTTATAAAATTGGATCCCAATGTCAAGCATTGGAATGACAGCAGTCCTACATCATACCGCTGCGGTATTTCTTAGCATAGATTCCGCTAACACATAGCGGGATGACGGTTGTCAGGGTGTTATGAAAGTAGCTGACACTGGGATCCAGGAAAAAGAATGGTGTCATCCGAGTAGCTTGACACTGGCACCCAGGAAACTTAATTGCAAGTAATGCATTGAGTTTGGTGAGTATGGGTTTTTCGTTATAGAATGAAGCACTTTTGGTGAATTTGTAAAGAAAGCTGGATCCCAGTGCCAAGCACTGGGATGACAAGAAAGGGAGCACTGGAATTTTTATTTCAGTATTGTACATTAGCCATGCATCTGAACAGATACGAGCTTTCTGCTTTTTCTGGGTAAGGTCAGTCAAAAAGGTTTTACAACAACCATAATAACTATAACTATTATCAATACTGTAACTGCTTCATTTAAAACACGAAAATAAACGTGTTTTTTTTCATTTGAACCCATTGCAAAACTTTTCCTATGCATTGCAAGTAGTCCATGAATAGCAAACATAAAAAATAATGCTAGTGCTTTCACATGAAACCACCCTTCACGATATGCTTCTCTTATAATCATTAATGTAATTCCAAGACCAAGTGAGAAAAGCATTGCAGGGTTTATGATATATCTAAGTAGCCTCTTTTCCATTGTTTGAAGCAAGCTATCATTTTCTGATCCCGGCTTTACAGCTGCGTGGTAGACATAAAGCCTGGGTAAATAAAGCATTCCTGCCATCCACATAATGGCGGAGATAACGTGAAAAGCCTCAAGCCAGTGGTAGTAATCCATTGAGATTTATTATAAAATATTAAAAATTTCTGATATTATCTTAGTTTAATGAAAAAGAAACCAATATGAAAGCAGAAAATTTCACTAAAGAACAGATAATTGGATTCTACAGGAAAATGCTACTCATACGCAGATTTGAGGAAAAAGCAGGCCAATTATATGGAATGGGATTAATAGGCGGGTTCTGTCACCTATCAATAGGACAGGAAGCAGTTGCAGTTGGAACTCAAGCTGCATCAAAATTAGGCGACGCTTTTATCACAAGTTATAGAGACCATGGCTTAATGCTCGCATGTGATTCTGATCCAAATGTTGTAATGGCAGAACTCACTGGCAAAGAAACAGGATGCTCGAAAGGTAAAGGTGGTTCGATGCACGTATTTGACGTTGAAAAAAAATTCTTCGGTGGCCATGGAATAGTGGGAGCACAAGTTCCAATTGGCACAGGAATAGCATTTGCTAATAAATATAAGAAAAGAGATAACGTGGTATTCACGTATTTTGGTGACGGTGCTGCAAATCAAGGACAAGTATATGAATCATTTAATATAGCATCTTTGTGGAAGTTGCCTGTGGTTTACATCATAGAAAATAACGAATACGCAATGGGAACTTCTGTGCAAAGATCAACTTTAGTAACAGAGTTATATAAAAGAGGAGAAAGTTTTGGTATTTCTGGAAAACAAGTTGATGGAATGGATTTTTTCTCTGTTTATGCGGCTACAAGCAAAGCAGCGAAACACACACGCAGCGGAAAAGGGCCTATTCTGCTTGAAATGAAGACATATAGATATCGCGGCCATTCGATGTCAGATCCTGCTACTTATCGCTTAAAAGAAGAAGTTGAAGATATGAAGCAAAATCATGACCCTATAGGCACTTTAAAGAAATACATGATAGATAATAAAATTGCTTCAGAAGAAGAATGTAAAGTAATTGATAAGGAAGCACGTGATTTAGTAAAAAAGTCAGAAGATTTTGCCAAAAATAGTAAAGAACCAAGCGTTGATGAGTTGTATACTGATGTTTATAAATTTGTTAGCTAAGTAGGCTTCTTTTTTTTATCCAGAACTGTACAAACATTGTATAGTAAACGATGTCATTCAATTCTCCCGTCATCTAAGTAGCCTTCTTCTTGTCATCCGAGTAGCCCCTTCGGTTTCATCCCAGTGCCTATTTCTTTGTCATCCGAGTAGCTTGACTACTTGGATCCAGGAAACTTAACTCTACACCAAGTAAATGTACAATAAGAACTAGATTCCAGCGTCACGCGCTGGAATGACACCTGTAGCCCTACGTCATACCGCCGCGGTATCTCTTAGCCGCTAACAAGCAGCGGGATGACGAATTGCTTAACCGTCATTCCGCCGCAGACCGTCATACCGCCACGAACCGTCATACCGCGATTCATTCG
>NZ_JAPQLL010000020.1:0-9737 GCF_028981865.1 Wolbachia endosymbiont of Drosophila nikananu
GACGCCAACTACGTTGTTTTCTTGCTGTTTAATCTGCACAGATGAAGATAACTGAATACCTTCACTATCATGATAAGGGACCTGGCGGAGTTTGTCAAGTAAGTTTTTTCGTTTCTGCGGGCTACCTGGTTTTCCTACTGAAATTTTGAAAAATGTAATCTACTTCTATATTCAAATATATCAAGCAGTAATTCAAAATCAGCCATTGCACCTTTTGCGTTATTATACGCGAGGTTGAGCAGCTCTCTGTCCTGATATAAATCAGCAAATTTAAATTCCATACATCCTGATTGTTTTGTGCCTAAGATATCCCCACTGCCTCTTAGCATCATATCCCTTTCAGCAATGTAAAATCCGTCCTGTGACTCACACATGATCTTTAACTTTGAAGATGAGCTTTTACTTAAATTATCGTATAATAATACACAAAAAGATGGCTTGTTTCCTCGCCCTACTCTGCCTCTTAACTGATGCAATTGCGATAGCCCAAATTGCTCTGCATTTTCTATAATCATAATGGTTGCATCTGGCACATCTATACCAACTTCTATCACAGTGGTTGCAACAAGCAGAGAAAATTCATTTCTTTTGAAGGAAAACATAACTTGATCTTTCTGCTCCTGAATCAATTTTCCATGTATTATGCTAACTTTATCAAGAAATGTTTTTTGTAATTCTTGAAAACGCATCTCTGCTGCAGCAATATTGGTCTCTTCGTTTTCTTCTATATATGGACAAATCCAATATGCTTTTTCGCCCCTGTTTATAGCACCTTTTAGCTTTTCAATAACATCTGGCACCCTACTAATGTTCATAGTTACAGTTTTTATTGGCAATCTGGATTTTGGTTTTTCTTTCAACATTGAACATTCAACGTCACCATACATAGCTTGCTGCAAGGTTCTTGGAATGGGAGTTGCAGTAACGAAAAGTATGTCGGCATTTTCTCCTTTTCCTACCAAGCGATTTCTCTGCATCACTCCAAATCGCTGTTGCTCGTCTATGACTGCAAGCCCTAAATTTTTAAATATAACGTTAGCTTGAAATAACGCGTGGGTGCCAATCACTATATTTAAAACACCACTTGCAAGTTCGTTCATAATAATCTTTCTTTCCTTGCGCGAAGTTTTACCAGTAAGCAGCGCAACTTTTATATCGGTACAGGATAAAACTTCCTCAATCCAATTATAATGTTGCTCCGCCAAGATAGTAGTCGGTGCCATTAGAGCTGCCTGCATGTTGTTTTCTACCACATTTAGCATCGCAAAAAGTGCAACTACGGTTTTGCCACTACCAACATCACCTTGCAGCAAGTTTATCATGCGGTACTTGGATTTTTGCCTCTCTGAAATTTCATCTATTGCACGAATTTGATCGTTTGTTAATTGAAACGATAATTCATTTAAAACTTGCTCTTTATATTTATTCAATACTATAAATTCTCTTCCCCTTTCTTTTACATGATTTTCTCTTGCAAGTTTCAGTGCTAGCTGATACGCAAACAATTCATCATAAGCAAGCCTTTTTCTACAAACCTCGGCTTCCGCCAATGAGCTTGGTCTGTGCAACTTTATGATGCTTTTCCTCCAACTTAGCCATTTTTTTTGCTTGATTAATGTATCATCTATCCACTCTGGCAAATCAGGCAATTCTTTCAGGTTAGAGCTTATTATGTTTCCAATGCTCTTATTGGTAATGCCACGGCATAATTGGTAGACTGGCTCTATGCGAGCTATTTCTTTAAATTGGCTGATATCAGGTAATATGTAATCTGGGTGAGTAATTTGCCAATGTTCAGCAAATTTTTCGACTTTGCCACTGATGATTACATAGGCTCCAACTGGAAATAGTTTATATAAATACTTAACTGAGTAATTAAAAAAGACTATGAATATATACTGACTCTCACTTTCAACGACTATTTTATATGGTCTACCTCTAAAAGTGGGCGACTGATGCTCATAAACTTTTGCAATAAAAGTTATAAATTCTCCAGCTTGAGCATCGGGCAGTGACTTACTTCTATCTACGTAACTAAGTGGCCTATAAAATAGCAGGTCCATCACTTTGTCCCCACCACAAAGTTTAGGCAATATTGCGGAATGGAACTTAGGTATATTCTCCAGCCTGCTATTTAGAAAAATCTGATTGCTCATTGAGATTCATACATGTGTAAAACTGTTATAGAGTCTTCTTAAGATCCTGTCACCTTATAGTCAAACTATTTGCTATCATAGGACTTGCGTTTATATAAAATATTTTTATTGACTTATTAATCATTTTTATGTACTATTATACTATTAGTAATTCATATACAGGGTATTAACAATGAATAGCTTTATACCAGAAGAAAAGGAAAATCCAATAGTTACACTAAAAGCTCAAGCAGAAAAGTTTGGTTTTAGCAGGTTAAGGGCTGATAAAAACAATGAGTCAGCAAACACGGGTGAACAGATGTATAAGGATTTTCAAAGAATGGATTTTGTTATTAACGGCAAAAGTATAAGTGGAGATTTGACTGCCAAGTTATGCAAAGAGTATAACAGTTTACTGCCAAAAAGCGAAGATGAAAACTATCGTCCTTTTGCAAAAGAAGTTTTTAAGGAGATGTTTAAATATGCTGAAGCAAAAGTTCCAAGTGATTCTATCCTAGAAGAACTGGTTACCAATTGTAATCAGGCAGGGTATGAAGCTGGTGTATTTATAGAATCCCAACTTGCACTTGGCCAACATTCATTTCTAGTACTCTCCCCTAAAAGAGTAATGAATATTGATTATATTGACCAAAATAATGTAAGTATTAGATCGGATATGAAATTACCAATATTTTTCCAAAGGAGTGATGGTAAAGCTGGTGACAAGGTGTGTGATCTATCCAGCTCAATTGAATTCACACTTGAATCTCAAGATGGGAAAGAGGGTGTAATATATAAAGATGGTAAATTGTCACTTACTGTTCCTAAGAGACTGAAGGACTATAATATAGGTGATAAAAACTTGTTTGACGTTATAAAAGAGTGTTTTCAGAAGTTTTGCGAGAGGCTTGGATTTTTTAAAATAAAAATAGAGCATGGCTTGGATAAGCCACCAAAAGTGAACAGCCATCTGGAAAATATGGAACCGCCCATTCATAGCAATGAGCATGGAAATACACCTGGAAACTAACAATTAAAATATTTCAAGCGCTGTTAGCTTGTTTGCACAATCAATTACTTCAGAACTTGGGAACTGGTTTTTAAACCAAGTGTACTGGCGTTTTGCGTAGTGTCTTGTGTTTGTTTGAGCAATCTGTATCGCTTCGTCTAAAGTAATCTCACCTTTCAAATACTTTACAATTTCTGGCACTCCATGTGCTTTCATGGCTGGCAAATGTGGAGCTAAGTTCATACTAAGTAGCTTTTTTACTTCATCAATTGCTCCATTTTCGATCATTTTGATAAAACGAGAATTTATTTTTCTGTATACGTTTTCACGCTCAGGCAGAATTGTATATATCTTAAAATTATTGAATAAAGGAGGCTGTCTATTTTCTTGCCATACAAAGATTGTCTTACCAGTTTCAGTGATAACTTCAAGTGCCCTTGAAAGGCGGTGCAAGTCATTCATGAATACTTTACCTTGAATCCTTGGATCTTTGCTTAGCGCTAATTTGTAAAACTCCTCTTTACTTAAATTTTTCCTTAATTCGCTTACATTTTTCCTCACTTTCTGACTTATTTGTGGCATTGATGATAAGCCTTTGATTAAACTGCTGATGTAAAGCCCGCTTCCTCCAGTGATGATAGGTATTTGAGCATTTTCTAATGCGTGATTAACTTCTTTTTCTAAATCCTCTAACCATAGACCCACGGAATAATTTTCTTTTGCTGAAACATAACCATATAATTTATAAAATTCTTCTTGCTTTAGTGGTTGAGCAGTAATTATGGGAATTTCTTCATATACCTGCTTTGAATCACAATTTATTATGCTGATATTATTATATTTTTTTATCAGGTTATCACACAATTCTGATTTACCTGAAGCTGTAATTCCTGTAATAATTACTATATTATTTTTCATTTATATTAATTTAATTAACATATGATAGAGTGTAGTAAAAATTTGGGTCCTACAATCTAAAGTTTGGAGATTTTTATGGCAGAAAACAACGACAATAATTCGTTTATTAAGCGTTTCACAAACAGGACTCCTGGCGGTACAGGGGAAGGTTTTTCCAGTAAGTATTCGTCTCAAAACACCAAAGAACGGGCATTGGGGGAAAAAGGAAAAATTTCTGAATTAGCAAACAAAAAAGCCGAATCCAAGGAAGCTTTTTCTGAAAGTGGCGGCATAAAAAGTAAAAGCAGAACTGTCAATGAAAGATCTTTTGCTGATGCAACAAAAAGAAGTAGGTCAGATCTTATATATTTAGTCCGTGGTAAAGATCGTGGAAAATCAGCGTGGCATTATGTATTAGTTGATAAAGAGAAAAGAGAAATGTTTCTAGCAAAAAGCAGAACTGGCTCTATAGATGTTGCAGACTATGGAGAGATTTTGTATTCAGGATGGGGAGAGGATCCACCACAGGCAATAGTTGATAAAGTCAATGAAGAGTTTGGGTTGTAGCAAGTCTGCATAACAAATGGTAAGCTGCGTTGCATTACGTTCACAAAAACTAGCAGTTACTATATAAGATACAATGCAACAAAATTGATCTAGTTATTATGAATAAGTTTTTAGCTATATGGTATCTAAAATAATAAATGCAATACAGAACAACTTGTTAGTGTGTTTTCCAACAGAAACAGTTTATGCTCTTGCTTGTAATGCACTAGATAATGAATCTATAGGAAAAATATATCAGATAAAGAGGCGCTCTCAAAATAAGCCACTCTCCATATTTGTTAGTGATATTTACAATTTGATAAAAATAGCAAAGGTGAAGGAAAGATATATTGATTTAATAAACCACTTTTCTCCTGGACCGATTACCTATATTTTACCACTTAAAAACAATAATATATTGCCAAACGCATTCTTTAAAGATAGTATAGGCATCAGAATCCCTGAGCATCCTATTGCAATTTCAATATTAAATAAACTGAAAGTTCCAATAGTGGCAACTAGTATAAATATTTCAGGAGAAAAAAGTGTATGTAAGGCAGACGATATACCACAATCCATTAAGCAACATTTATCTGCAGTGATTGAAGATGATGAATTAGTTTCTGGTATAGAATCTACTATTATTGACTTAACCGAAGATAAGATTAAGGTTTTAAGGGAAGGTGCAATTTTATTATAAACAGTAACCAATGCATTTTCAAACTAAGATCTACAGGAGAAAGAATGAAAAAAGTAATAGGTCACAACCAAGCCAAAAAAAAATTAATGAACAACTTATCTGTTCAGTCTTGGCTGATCTGTGGTAAAAAAGGTATAGGAAAAGCAACGCTTGCAAAATCCTTCTCCAATTGGTTACTCATAAAAAGCTATAATGAAGTAGCATTGGACTTACACATTGTTGAAGGTGATACTATCGGAATAGAAAAAGTCAGAGAGATGAAAAACTTTCTACACTTAAGTCCCATTCAATCAGAACACAAAGTAGCTATAATAGATAGCTTAGAGACAATGACTAATAACGCTAAAAATGCAATATTGAAAATATTAGAAGAGCCGCCAAAAAATTCTAAGATATTTATAATTAGCCATAAGCCATATGATATACAAACTACTATCCGGTGCAGGTGCTTTCAGCTAAATTTACTTCCATTAACTTATGATGAAACAAAGCAAGTTGCTTCATCTCAATGTAAATTTGATAATCAAACGTTTGACGAAATGATAACTTTATTTCCTGGAATGCCAGGAATGATAATAAATGCAATAAGTAGTGATGCTTATGAAGCATACAAATGCTTTTATAAATTTCTTCATGATTTAAAGAATCCCAATATGATTAATAAAGTAATTAATAGCGAAATCGAACTGGAACTAGCATCATATATAATTCAGGCCTTCATTTTAGAAAGCATAAAGAGAGAGGTAAATGGTGTTGAAATTTTACTAGGTCAGTGGAAAAAAATAGATGAACTTTTCGTTGTTGCTAAGCAACTTCACTTAGATAAAAAGCATGTTTTAGCTGATGTAGTTAATATCATGAAATAAGTTTACAAAGTATAATACTTTTAACATAAATTCATGATAAAATTCTGTTAATTTAATACTCGAAGTATATAATTTGACTGATAATAAATTAACTGTATGGCAATCAATAGAAGTTTTGACGAAAGCCATACTAAACATGCAGAAAGAATTAAGTTCAATCAAGAATATAGCTTTAGACCAGGACGTCACCTTAGAAAAAGGAAAGGAGTTGTTAAGCGGCATTTATGAAGCAAATTTTAAGCTAAACAAGGCAATCAATATAGCTACTTTGCCAAAAGTTGGCTATCATATACTAAATGGTGAGCTTGTTGTACGTAATCATATTACTGAAGAGGAAGTAAAGATTCCTAGAGATTTTCATTACCTTAAAGTCATTAAATCCGATCTTGATGATTATAAATTAACGTTTTGTAATTTTTTAGGTAATGAGTTTTTTGAATATAAAAAGTATGATCCACAATATTCTGGCGTTTCAGATGAATATAAGTTTGTGGATTTTGGTAGTGTAAAAAAGACTCATAATCTAAAATTTAAGGAATATGTTGGTCATGCACCTAAGTTTTTTGCTGTAGAAGGGCCTATTGAGCCTGGATCTCAAAACCATGTGATTGATCTATTTAGGCTAGTCAAAAGTGGTAAAGGTAGCAGAGTGGGAGCCCTTGCTGATGAATTTGGTTATTTTGATGATCAAAATAAATTACATTATTATAATTATCACAAAAGTGCTGAAAGTAATATTTACAATCCTGAAAATTTCAGTGTAAAAATGATCAATGTAGATGTGAGCAAGATCGATAAATTCTACCTTATTGCGGAACAAGGTGATATAATCATTCATCCTATTTTGGGAAATTTAGACATATTTTAAAGTTTTTTGGAGTATCTAATCTTATTGTTATTATAGTTGGGTTTGGTAGCATTGTGTTATGGAAGATAAATTGCTTGAATCAGTAAAAAACAAAAGTTATTTCAGTAAAGCAGTCGAATGGTACTGCCATAGGTATCTGTTTTGTGTAGCAGAAAGATCTTGGATGGCATTAATAGTATCGCTTCTCCTAGTATGCTTATGTTTATTAATATTAAACATATACCTGTTATTTCCTGTTAAAAAAAATTTAAATTTTGTGAAGTACATGAACCACACAGAAGATGAGTTCTCTGCAATGCATAAGCTTAGTTTCAGTAAAAAGGAAGATGAATACACTTCCACAGCGAGGTACTTAATAAGTAAATACATTGAAATATACGAGTCCATTAAGATCGTTGAACCGAAGTACCAAGAAAATTTTATAAGAAACAATTCTATACATAAAATCTATCAAGGCTTTCAGGAAAAAACGAATAAAGAAGCTGTTAGTTCACCTTCATCCAGAAGAAAAACTGCCAACATAAATGTAATAACATTATCTATTGATCGATCGACCAAGGACTTAGTTACATTTGCTGGAAATGCTACTGTAGTTTTTACAACCGAGCAAAATAAGGAGGTGAAAGATCATACTGTGGAGATTAGCTTCACTTTGTCGAGTATAAAAGCAACCCTGGCTGGTATAATACCATTTAAATTTATTGTTAATGGTTATAAATACAGATTTTGAAATATTACTTGGTAGCTAAAAAAAATAACTAAAGTGCATGTAGCAGTGATAACTGGAGGTAAAACTAGAAGAATTGGCGTTTTTTTAATCAAGTAATTCTGAGAAGGTTTTAAGAAAAAAGCATTGTAAATTATCGGTAAAAAGTACAGAGCGTTAAGTATAGTGCTAACAATTAACACTAGAGTTACAAACACAGAAAGTATTACATTGCCAGAGTTGAAAACAGCTTGAAAAATGAGAAATTTACCCCAAAAAGTCGGAGCAGGCGGCACCCCTATCATAGACAATGCACCTATAGCAAATGCTGTCATGCTAATTGGCATACTGCGTCCTATACCATGAATCTTATCTATATATTTCTCACCTGTTTTCGTTATTATTGCTCCGGCAATGAAAAACAAAGTGATTTTTGCAAATGCGTGGCAAACTAATTGAAAAATTGCAACCCTCATGCTGAGCTCACTAAAAATTGAAGCAAATAATATAATATACGACAATTGAGAGATGGTAGAGTAAGCAAGCAATTTCTTTAATTCTTTTTGCTTTAATGCAATCAATGATGCAGTAATAATAGTAAATCCAGCAGCGTATGGAAGCCACCCTCCAGCAAACCAATTTTGCTGCACAAAACGTTGCATGTTATCGACGCCGAAGGTGTATAATATAACTTTTATGATGATGAAAACTCCGGATTTTACAACAGCAACAGCATGTAATAGTGCACTCACAGGAGTTGGTGCAACCATTGCTTTTGGTAACCAAAAATGCATTGGCATTAATGCAGCTTTTCCTATTCCGTAAATCAGCATAGCAAAACACACTGCAATGAAAGTGATGAGTGAAGTATCAAATTTGAATATTCCACCACTTACAAAATCTAAAGTATGAAATTCATTATATAAGAGGCCTATTGCGGGAAAAAATAATACCAAAGAAGAAAAAAATAGCACGCCAAAGTAATAGCGTCCTGCAACTACTGACTCATTTGTTGAGTTGTAAGTAACCAGAGGGTATGTACTAATAGTTAGAAGCTCATAAAAGACAAATGTAGTGAGCAAATCTCCAGAAAAAGCAATAAACATTGCACAGCTAATTGATATTGAAAAAAAGCATAGAAAACTTGAGTGATTGCTATCAGCATAGTTATTTCGCATATAACATATCGCATATATGCTGGTTAGTACCCACAAAAATGATATTAATAAACCAAATATCACTCCACTAGACTCTAGCTTCAAACTAATATGCAAATTACTACCAAAGTCCATGAGAATAAATTGAGGATGATCACCATACACCAAATATAAAGTGCATAGAGATGTATACGCAAATAGAAGCATAGAAAAAGCAACAGTAACGCCACTGCTTACTCTTGGCCATTTACCAGTAAAAAAAATAGCTAACGCGCTTAAAAGTGGAATCAATGCAGTAATTAATAAATAATTCTCGGTAATTGAGAATGGTAAGGAAAGATACATTAAGATATAGTCCATTAAATTTTCTGTTTAGGTAAATCTAGAATTATACTCAAATCATAGAAAAACTGCTGTTTTTTTTAGTTGTTGTATATGCTATAGCTATATCGCGATTCATTCCATGGCTGTACGAACATTTGTTTTTGTTAAACATAACAAAGATGTCATCCCAGTGCTTGACACTGGGATCCAGGAAAGTTTGCTTGTAAACTAGCATAGAAAAACGTTTTCGATGAGATTGCAGAAAGGCTGGATCCCAGATACAAGTGTCACGCACTGGCTACTTAACCGTCATACCGCCGCGGCGCTAACAAGAGATCCCGCTGCGGGATGACGGTTGTCGTTTAGCTATAAACATTAAGAAATTTACCAAATAAAAAAAAGGCAAAAGAAGCCCTAGTCATTGTCTATTTTCAGTATTGGCGTTTTTCAAGTCTTAAACACTGCAATTTAGCTGCTTTTAAATGCAACTAACCTTAGCTAAAATGTTTAAGAAATTTACTAAGCAGAA
>NZ_JAPQLL010000021.1:0-23377 GCF_028981865.1 Wolbachia endosymbiont of Drosophila nikananu
ACGAATTGCTTAACCGTCATTCCGCCGCAGACCGTCATACCACCACGAACCGTCATACCGCGATTCATTCGCGGTATCTCTTGGCCGCTAACTCGTAGCGGGATGACGGTTGTCGTTTAGTTGCAAACATTAAGAAATTTACCAAATGAAAAAGAAGGCAAAAGAAGCCCTGGTCATTGTCTATTTTCAGTATTTGGCGTTTTTTAAGTCTTAAACACTGCAATTTAGCTGCTTTTAAACCGCAACTAACCTTAGCTAAAATGTTTAAGAAATTTACTAAGCAGAAAAAAAGGCAAAGAAATCCCGTGGTAATTAGTGTTTACTCCCTAATCCTGCAAATTGGCGTACTGTACTGTCTTAAACGACTTATAAGCGCGTTTCAGCTTATATAGGCAAAAACCTAGAAATGTTGTGAAGACATAGGATGCACATAGTGCAAAAAATTAAAAATAAGACGCCAACTACGTTGTTTTCTTGCTGTTTAATCTGCACAGATGAAGATAACTGAATACCTTCACTATCATGATAAGGGAGGTGGCGGAGTTTGTCAAGTAAGTTTTTTCGTTTCTGCGAGCTACCTGAGCTTATTGACTTCATTAGAGCCAAAACTCTTGAGACCTAGGTGATAATTCTATCTAAAAGGATGCCAAAAAAGAGAAGCAACCCTACGTAGGAATTATTTTTAAATATGGACATGCATTGACTGGGATCGTCAGGATTGAAATTTTTGTATTGGCGGTGAAATATGAACCCTACAGCAAGTAAAGCAATATAAAAGATGTTATTTAATGATGATAAGATACCAGCATATAGCCACGTCATAAGAGATATTAAATAAAATCTTTTCAACCAAGATTTTGTTGTATCACCAAAATATAATGCGGTAGATTTCATTCCGAGTTTTTCATCATCTTTTTTATCTTGATGAGCGTATATGGTGTCATAGCTAAGTGTCCAAAAGACGCATCCTATATAAAACAGCAAGGATTCTATACTGATCTGGTTTATTATTGCTGCTGAGCCCATGAGCGATCCCATATTGAAGGTAAACCCTAAGAACAATTGTGGCCACCAAACATACCGCTTTAATAAAGGGTAAGTAGCTATCATACACATTGAGATTATTCCAAGTATGAGTGTGGTTTTATTAGTTAACAATAAAATTACCAAAGCGATAGATAGTAGCAGTGAGAGTAAAACCAAAGCCTGCTTTATGTTTAATGCACCACTTGCAAGTGGCCTATATTTTGTTCGTTCAACGTGCGCATCTATTTCCCTATCGAAAATATCATTGATTATGCACCCTGCAGGTCTCATTAAAAATGCACCTATAGTGAACAAAACAAGGAGAAAAAGAGCCTGATACGATAGAGAAGTTGAGGCTAAAAGAATACCGCTCAAACTGGGAAATAGCACAAGCCATAAACCTGTTAAACTGTGCAATCTCATTAATGAAAAGTAATGGTTGAAATACATTAATTAAGTGTGATTATGTAATATTTTGCTTACATTAACAAAATTATCGAACGCTAAATCAGGCTTGAAAACTAACTCAGGTATAAATCGCAAATCAACATAACACAATATAGATTTACGTATTGACCATGCAGATTGGTTCATTTCATTAACAACAGTGTTAATATCACAATTATTCTCAGAAGGATCTCCAATGCGTGATGCTGAAATCCATGTACTTTTTTCTGAATCTGAGTAGTCAGCTACTTGGATATTCAATGAAGATAACACAATATATACATCTGCTTTTTTCAGATCTTTACTTAATTTTACGTCAGATACCGCTACATTTTTATTGAACACCTTACCTTCCATTAGGACTCTTGATATTGCTCTATGCAATACCGATGCTATTTTTAGGTTTCTAATTTCCTTTTTCATATCCATCTACTATAACACCCTTTCTTCTTGCACTAATTGATAAGCTTCCAAAATATCTCCAACTTTAATATCAATATTACCCTCTAGTGATACTCCGCATTCAAAGTTTACACCTACTTCTTTAACATCATCTTTAAATCTACGTAGTGCTTTTAACTTTCCTTCATGCACCAATTTGCCACCACGCACTACCTTAATTAAAGAATCTTTTCTTATGACTCCATCACTTACGTAACATCCAATGATATTACCAGCTTTAGATACGTTAAATATTTGCTTCACAGATGCAGAACCAACACGCACCTCTCGTGTAACAGGCTTTAACATTTTAGTTAAATACATTCTCATGTCGTCAATGAGCTCGTATATTATGTTATAAGTATGTATTTCTACACCTTTTTGTTTTGCCAAGTCCCTTATTTTTGAGTCCACTTTTACATTAAAAGCTAAAATTACTGCACTTGATGCTTCTGCAAGCAGCACATCTGAATCTGTTATCCCTCCTACTGCTTTGTGTAGGATATTTAATTTCACTTGGTCTTTACCGAGTTTATCAATTGAACTTGATATTGCTTCAATAGAACCAGTTACATCGCACTTTAAAACTACAGATAGTTCTTCTGTTTCACTGTTATTACGACTGAATATATCTAAATTATTATCGTCTGAATCTTCTTTCTTTTTCTTGATCAATTCTAGCCTGTATTCAACAATTTCACGCGCCTGCTTTTCAGAGTTTACAACAACAAATTTATCTCCGGCATTTGGTACGCCATTTAGACCAGTGATTTCAATTGGAGCGGAGGGTAGTGCTGCTTTTTCTCTTTGACCAAGGTGATTAACCATACTACGTACTTTGCTGTATGTTGTACCAACTACCAATATATCACCAACCTTTAACGTTCCTTCCTCAACTATCAATGTAGCTGATATTCCTTTCGCTTTATCTATTTTGGATTCTATTACCCATCCAAGTGCTCGACAATCTTCTATTGCTTCTAGCTTCATTAATTCAGCGATTAACAAAATCGCCTCTTCTAGTTTATCTAAATTAGTTTTCTTTTTTGCTGATACTGGCACAATCATAATATCACCACCAAGCTCTTCAGAGATGAGATCATATTGAGGCAAACTATTAATTATTTTTTCTACATCACCAGGCTCAGATTTATCAATTTTATTAATAGCAACTATAATAGAAACATTTGCTGCTTTTGCATGATTTATTGCTTCAACTGTTTGTTTCATGATTCCATCGTCAGCTGCAACTACTATTACAACTATATTAGTAATATTTGCACCACATGCACGCATCGCAGTGAACGCTTCATGTCCTGGTGTATCAATAAAAGTAATTTTTTGCTTATCTTTTGTTGTCATTTGATAAGCACCTATGTGTTGAGTTATGCCACCTGACTCTCTTTCTGCAACATTAGATTCACGAAATGCATCGAGCAGTGAGGTTTTACCATGATCGACGTGTCCCATAAAAGTGACGATTGGTGGTTTAGGTTTTTTAGGCAGGCTTTCTCTGCCTTCTATAAAAAATAAATCCTTTTCTCTGTTGGTATCGCTCACTCGTTTAGCCGTATGATTAAATTTTTCCACTATTTCAGATGCTATATCTGGATCTACCAAATCATCCACTCTATAACTCTCACCGACTTCTTCTTTGAACATTTTTAGCACACTCTTGCTATCTTCTGCCATGCGAATAGATAACTCCCTGATAGTTATTTTGTCTGGTATAATAACTTCTCTTGATATATTTTTACCCTTAGTAAACTTTGACTTTTTACTTCTTATACCAAATCTTTGCTTAAATACAGGGGGTTGTTCAGTTTTTTCACCTATTGCCTGTGCAATTATCAGTTTAGAATGCTTAGAATATATATCTTTGTTGACTTTAGAAGACTTTTTATCGTCGCCCTCATAGTCAATATTGTCTTCTCTTAGTTCAACTAAGTGAGTATTACTTAAAACTTTCTTATTTATTTCTTTAGATAAAGTGTCCGCTTCATTTTTCTCGTCAATCTCTTTATTGCTATCTTCTTTTGCTGTTTTCTCTTTTTCTTCTCTCTGATTTCTTTCTTTCAGCAAAGCAGCATTCTGCACAGCATTAATGCGGAAAATTTGTTCTTTCTCTGTTAAAGAACCTAATTTACTCTCGTCAAATAAATTATGTTCTTCTGCATCATGAGATTTTTTTCTTCTTTTTTTTACTATTGTAGCTCCAGTACTTGGGCTAGCTGAAGAGTTTAAATTGAGGTCTAATTTAAGCTTGCTTAAGCCTTGGAGCGTTAATTTTTTATTACTGATATCTTCATTATTCATATTATTTTATTATATTAACCCAAGCTTTTTACGTGCTTCTATGATTATTGAGTCTACTGTATCTTTTAGATTTTCTTTACTATCAGCTGAGGAAGAGAGTATGCTGCAAAACTCATAGCTTGATAAATCTGCTATGTCCTCTAAAGTCTTAATATCATGTTTACTAAGAGCAATTTTATTGTCTATTGATAAAGTTAAATTGATTACATCATCTTCCATACCCAGACTTTTTAGCTCTTCTATTTTTCTATCATTTTCTGCTTTCAGATACTTGTTTGCTCTATTATGAAGTTCATTTGCAATATCCTCATTAAAGCCCTCTATTGAAGCAAGCTCTTTAATTGAAGCGCTGGATATATCTTCTACGCTTGAAAAACCTTCTGTTACCAATAGCTGACCCATAATCTCTTCTAAGTTTAAAGCTTCAGCAAATAAAGCTGAACATTGACTAAGTTCTTTGCTTCGCCTTTCTGATTCTTGCTGAGTGCTTAATATCTCAATTTTCCATCCAACAAGCTCTGAAGCTAATCTTACATTCTGGCCCTTTTTTCCTATAGCTAAACTCAATTGATCTTCAGCAACTATTAACTCTATGCAATTTTCATTTTCATCAATAATAACCTTCGATACTTCTGCAGGAGTAATGGCTTTAATAACAAATTGACCCAAATCTGAGGAGTAATTTATAACGTCAATTTTTTCACCATTTAATTCGTGTATAATAGTTTTTATTCTATCTCCCTTAACTCCAACACAAGCACCTATTGGATCAATGTTCTTGTCAGGAGAGAAAACAGCAACCTTAGACCTTGAGCCGGCGTCTCTAGCTATACCTTTAATTGTTACTAACCCGTCAGCAATTTCTGGTATTTCTTGATTTAATAATGCCTCTAAAAAGCCTTCATGAGTCCTAGAAAGAATAATTTGACGTCCATCATCAGAGCGCTTAACGGTCTGTATGTAAGTTTTAACCTTATCGCCTTCACGAAATGATTCACCACCGGTCAAATTTCGCAATGGAAGATATGCCCTAGTGCCATTTATGTCTATAATAAGATCTGAATATTCTACTTGTTTAACAATACCATACCTTATTTCTCCCACCTTATCTTTAAATTCCTCATATTGCTTTTTTGACTCTTCATCTTTAATTATTTGAGCAATCTTTTGCTGGGCAATCCTTGCTGAAGCAAGATCAGTGTTAAGAGAGAGCAATTCACTAACAGTATCTCCAACTTTTGCATCTCCTTTTATTAATTTAGCTTGTGTCAGCGTAATTGATTCATACTCAGTGTTCTCTTCTTCATTTGATTCGTCATCAATAACTTTTAGTTTTCTGTATGAAGTAACTTTGCCTGTATTTCTATCTATATTAACTACAATTTTACTTTTGCTACCATATTTTTGATAAGCCACTGCTTCTATAGCACTTTCTAGTGCCTTTATTACAACATTAAAATCTAAACCTTTTTGAAGTGAAAGTTCTCCTGCTGTTTTTATTACATCAAGGCTTCCAACTATGTTATTCTTGTTACTTTTCTGTTTAACACTGCTTTTACGATTAGCAATCATAATAAATAAATCCAATGTAATTAGTTATAATTATAGCTTCAACGGGCAAAGAACGCTATCTTAAATGTTAAATGATTGTTAATTTAAGTCAAGTTTTTTCATGTCTTTGTATGACAAGCAACGCCGGAGTAAAGAATAAAGTTAAGACCGTTGCAGCCAATATTCCACTTGCTATGGTTGTTGAAATGTCAACCCACCACTGGCTTGATGGAGAATCATACGTGATTTGTAGCATAAAAAAATTGATATTTAACCTGGTAATCATCGGTATTAAACCAAGAACTGTGGTTGCAACGGTAAGCAATATTGGCCTAACGCGAGAAATTGCAGCGTTTATTACACATCGCTTGGTGTCATTTTTGTGTACCTTAATTTGGTGATGAAAGGCATCAAGCAATAGTATGTTATTATTCACTATAATTCCTGCCAAAGCAATTATCCCCACTCCACACATAACAACTACGAAAACTTGTTGGATAAGAAAGAAAACAAAAAACACACATGTTGTGGATAAAAACACTGCTGTCATTACGATAAATGTATGGTATACATTATTAAACTGTGTCACTAATACCAATATCATTAGTGTAATTGCTAATATAAAAGCCTTTAACAAAAATGTTCCTGATTTTTGTTGATCTTCTTTGTCGCCTTTAAAATCAATTTTTACTCCCTTGTCCCAATCCTGGGCAATAGAATTCTGAATGAACTTTACTCTTTCATTAACAAGATAGCCTGTATCCACATCAGCGGAAATAGTCACTGTACGTAATCCATCAATCCTATTTAGTTTGTTTACCTTTTTTTCGGGAGCATATTTTACTATGTTGCTCATAGGATGCGGGCCATTAACTGTATTGATAAAAAGATTATCTATAGTCTTCATGTTGCGGTCCCTTCTGGGGAAACGGAGTACAATATCGATTTCTTCATCCGTGTTATTTGGTCTATATTTTCCAATCAACACTCCATTTGTAACCATCTTTATAAAATCGCCAATGGTTGCAACACTTACTCCAGAACTTGTAGCCTTACTCTTATCAACACTCATATTCCACTCTATTTCAGGTGCTGATCTGCTATCTTGAATATTTATAAACCCGGATGAAGGTTGGTCCATAATTTTTAGAATTTTTTCTGCTGCTAGATTCAGATTGTATGCACTTCCGCTGAGGTTAATTTGTATTGGCTTGTCAGCCGACGGTCCTAACTTTTCCTCTTGAACATTAATTATTATTCCTTTCATGTCTTGCACACTGCTTCTTATATCGTTTAATATGTGCTTAGCTTTGCGCCTGAAGCGCCAATCCATAAGTTCTAGTTGAATTCTGGCGATAACGTTGTCTGAAAATGCTCCTGATCTAGCATAAGAAACATGAATTTCTTTTTCAACGCTCAAAATGCGTTCTTCCACTTCTTTGAGTATCAGATCTCGTTCCTTAGCTGATAAGCTTTCTTTTGCTTTAACACTGATTAAAATATTATCTGAATCCATTTTCGGAAAAAACTTCACTCCAGGACCAAAGGTAAAGTACAGCACACTAAATGAAAACAGGACGAATACAGTAGCACATATGAATTTTTTAGGATGATCTAAAACCTTCTCTAGCATGCGTGTGTAAGCTCTTATTATAGGCCCAGCATTTTTTATCTCACCACTTTCTATAGCACTCATTTTTTTTATTTCTTTTTTTGAAGTTATCGAAGGCTTGCCAAATATTGCACCAAGTGTTGGTATAAAAACCAAAGCCATAATAAGCGATCCAGTTAAAGTTAAAATTATTGTAATTGGTATATACTGCATGAATTTACCAACAGTATCAGGCCAGAATAATAGAGGAAAAAACACTGCTAATTTAGTTAACGTTGATGATAGAACTGGATAAAACATATCACGAACTGAAGTGTGAAAGGCTTCTACTTTGTCCATTTCGCAGATCATCTTTCTATCGGCATATTCGCTAATCACAATTGCATCATCAACCAGCATGCCAACAGCCATGATTAAACTGAAGAGCACAACGATATTTAAGGTTATGCCCATAAAGTAAAGAGCTATTATCCCAATGAAAAAGGAACCGGGTATCGAGAGTGCCACAAGAATAGCAATCCTTGTTCCCATAGAAAGCATCATTATGATCAATATTAACAACACAGCAAATATTATGCCGTTTTCCAAGTCATCAAGCACATCGCGGACGTTTTTTGACTGGTCATTTAAGTACACCACTTTTAAATTTTCAGGTAATTGATCTTTTGCCTTATCCATTAAGTATTTTACTTGATTTACTGTGTCTATTATGTTTTTTCCGTTACGTTTTGAAATTTCTAGCACGACACTAGGTAATCCATTAATGCGAGCAAACCCTTGGTGGTCCTCAAACCTAGGGTATACTTTTGCTATATCTTTGATTCTCAAAACTGCATTGCCTTGAGATCTAATAGGAATATTCATAATATCTTCTATATCTTTTAATAACCCTGATATTTTAATCGAATATTTACCGGTGTCATTTTCCAGTGACCCAGCTCCCACTAGTCTATTATTGCTTGATATAGCTTGGAATATTTCGTTTGATTGAATGTTATATTTTGTTAGAACTGTGGGCTCAATTATAACTTCCACTGTTTCTTTACGCATACCCGCCACTTCAACTTTGAGAACATTTGGCAGAGATTCTATTTCTTTCTTTAGCTTGCGTGCTATTTCAGTTAAGGCTCTTTCTGGCAAATTACCAATTAAGCCGACATTGAGTATCGGAAATAAGCTCAAGTTTATTTCATTGATTATCGCAGATTCCGCTTCAACAGGTAACTTCGATTTTATGTTTGAAAGCTTTGAACGGACATTATCAAACACTTCTTTATTATCATACTCTGTTCCAAATTCGAGTATCATGTGAGCACCATCATTAGTTGCAAAAGCTCTCAATTCTCTTACACCTTCGATGGATCTTAGTTCATTTTCTATAGGAAGCACTAATAGCTTTTCACTATCTTGAGCAGAAATCCCAGGAAGCCCAACAAACACGCTGATTATAGGAATCTGTATATCAGGGTTACTTTCCCTTGGCATTTTTACATAAACGTATGAACCGAAGATAAAAATTACTATAAGTAATAATACCACCGCCCTGTTTCGCTCTATGAGTAAGCTCTGCATGTTGAATGTTAACTGAATATGTGCGTTTGTACAATATTATAGTCGAGATACATTGCATATTAATTAATCCTTGTATAGCTTTAAAACTTTACGTAAATAATTAAAATTTTCGCAAAATTGCAAGTATAAGAAAATTTCTGTATAATAATTCTAGAACAGCATTTGAGAGGTTATTATGGTGGCAATTCTAAATATAACAAAAGGCAAAAATAAAGTTATTGTGTCTGGACTAGCTGGGGCTTTATCAGCTTTAATATTTTTAACAGCAATTCACATTGCTGCAAAGATAGCCATTATCGTTTCTGCGGCTACAGTTACTTACTTATTACTTTTGCTGATTCATAAAATAAGAACTAAAAAAGAACAGCCTGCTGAAATTACTGGTGTTTCAGGAGATAAAGTTTCAGAAGATGAAGGTTATAGCAGTGTTGATGAAGGTGAAGAAAAAGATACCGCAAAAGAACCAGAAAGAACTGAAGCTGAGCTAGAAGAAGAAATGAAAAATGGACTACCTAAACATATGGATTTCAAAGGTAATTCACTTTCTAAAAGCGCTGATACTAAAGATAGTCATTTCGTTTCTAGTGCTACAAATATTGTTATGGAATCTTTACCTAAACAACATGGATGCGCTTGGTAATCCACTTCCTGAGCAGCCATCGGGCGACCTTACCAATATAAGTACGAAAAAACTCTCTCCTGTAGACTTGCTATTACAGTACGGAAATGTAGATAATGATGTAAGAAAAATGCTAGAACAGCCAATTACCCAAAAGGGGTTTAATGGATTAGGATTTGATAGATAGTTGTTATATTAACCTCTTCATCTTATATTGAGAATCAGATGCAATGCCATACACTCTATTTGGCGGAGCAGTTTTGTTCTCTATACCAAAAACTATACCTTCAATTATTGCTGTGAGTACTTTTTCAAGGTTACAGTCTGCTCCAGGAACACGATGCTCTAGGCGGCATCTTTTGGAATCGTTGCCAAAATAGGGAATTCTTATCGCAGCAGTTCTGTTATTTACTCCCCAACTAATTGTAGTTGGAGTATGAATATCTGGGTACTGAAATCTTAAATATGAATCATCATTTGGAGCGAAAAACAACATATGTTTTTTCATCATTGCACATAATCCACCAATACTATGAATCAAATAATCACTATACTTTTGCTCATTGATATAAAATAAGTTATCGTTATTTGAATTCACGAGATTAACATGCACATTTAATGCACTGCCTGCTCTATCCAAATAAGGCTTTGCTTTAAAAGAAACATTCCCGCCAAATTTTTGTGCTGTTTCAGTAAGTAATTGTTTCGCTAACTCAAAATGCTTAATTAAATTGTCAGAGTTCGTGTAACAACCACTTTTTATCTCATATTGATGTGTAGAATTCTCCTTCTCGCAAGAAAATTCAAGAGATGCTATTTTATTTTTGATGCTACTCAGAAATAAATATTCTTTTTCTATTCCTTCAATGTAAAACTCTAGTTCAATACCGAATACAGCATGACAACTCGAATTACTTAATATAATCATAAACTTGCTTCAGTAAATCTATATTAGGTTAGCTATATTTATATGAATACTTTACTTATTTGCCAGTAAATTTAACATCTTATTTATACATAATGTATTACTATTTTAAATAGCATGCTTCTAATCCTCGATACAAGCGACATTTACAAATTGATCATTTTTGTGAAATAAAAATGATCAATTTTAGTGTTTTTATACCCTTTACAACCCATCAAAAAATCACCATAATTTTTAGCGTGTGTTTAAGTAGTATTAGCTTTTTATTTTATAGTAAACTATTGATTATCTTATATTTTCTAATTATTATTTTTTTTCTTGGTGTGGTGTATGAACTTAATTAACCCTAAGGTTTCTACTATGTTTTTTGACCAGATTGTTACAATGACGGATTATAATACCGCTTGGGAAAAAATCCAAAGTTGTCTTTATAATCTTTATGGAGAAGCAACATACAATAGCTGGCTAAGTTCACTTAAATTTGTTAGCAGCAGAAATGGAGAAGTCTTATTGTCTGTATCAACAAGGTTTATAAAAGAGTGGATCACAGTTCATTACATGGAAAAGATATTATCATTATGGCAAAACAAGAATGAAAGTATACGTTCTATTGATATTCAGGTCGCTGAAGAAAAAAATCTAAATTCTAATGTTATACTGAAAGATAGAGAGGATAGTAATCATAGTCTTGGCTCGCCACTTGATCCAAGGTTCACTTTTGATAATTTTGTAGTGGGAAAACCGAATGAATTGGCATTTACAGCAGCAAAGCGTGTGGCAGAATCTGTGGATCCAATACTAGGTAGCAATCCTTTATTTTTGTATGGCGGAGTGGGGCTTGGTAAAACACATCTAATGCACGCCATAGCTTGGCATATAGTCAATTCTCCATCAGCAAAAAGAAAGGTAGTATACTTATCAGCAGAAAAGTTTATGTACCAATATATTACAGCTCTACGAAGCAAAGACATTATGTTATTTAAAGAGCAATTTAGATCAGTGGATGTACTGATGGTAGATGATGTGCAATTTATCGGTGGTAAAGATAGTACACAAGAAGAATTTTTTCACACTTTCAATGCATTGATAGACCAAAATAAGCAATTGGTTATATCAGCTGATAGGTCTCCTAGTGATCTTGATAGAGTGGAAGAAAGAATAAGATCACGACTCGGTTGGGGGTTGGTGGCAGATATTAATGAAACAACTTTTGAATTAAGGCTTGGTATATTGCAGGCAAAAGTGGAGCAGATGAATATGTATGTTCCGAAAGATGTCCTAGAGTTTTTAGCAAGGAACATAAAATCTAATATAAGAGAATTAGAAGGAGCATTAAATAAGGTTACCCATACCTCATTAATTGGAAGAAGTATGACGATAGAATCAGCTAGTGAAACCCTAATCGATCTTCTTAGGTCAAATCATAGGTCGATCACAATAGAAGAAATACAAAAGAAAGTAGCTGAATTTTTCAATATAAAGGTTGCAGATATGCAATCCAATAGAAGACTTCGCAGTCTTGCAAGGCCAAGACAAATAGCTATGTATTTTGCCAAAAAATTTACGCAAAAAAGCCTACCAGATATTGGGAGAAACTTTGGTGGCAGAGACCATGCTACCGTTATACATGCAGTAAAACAAGTAGAAAATTTTATAAAGACCGACTCAAAATTTGCTGATGAAATCAATCGATTGAAAAAAATGTTTAAGTAGCGTTTTTAAAATAGCTAATAACAAGTCCTAAAATGAATCTACTATAGTTTTAATCCGTTTAAGTTTAAAATCTTCTGTTAGCTTCGCAGAATACATTTCCTTATTGTGTTGATTATAGAAGGTAAATTCGTGATCATCTAAGTTTAGTATTGCAAAGCCAAAGCCGAAAAAATTTCTAACCTCGTGTGCTAAGTAGTTTCTACCATTTGGATAGTCGAATTCTACATTTTGATAAACACGCTCTTGGTCTTGAGCGTGTAATGATGCACCGCCATTTCCAACTATAATCTGGTCTGGAACATTATCCATTAATAAAATCTGGGCTATATGAATGTGGCCAGAAACTATGGTAGTAACATTGCTTGGAAATTTATCTCCAAAAGCTTCAATTTGTGTAAGATTACCATGGCTTTTTAATGTCAAAAATTCTTTTTTTGGAGATCTCCAAAGCGGTTTATGAGTTAAAAACCACGTAGGCTTATCTTGTATCAATTTATCAAATTGCCTTTCAAAAGCATCAATTGTGCTTCGGGTTGTAAAAATATCCTCACCGAATGAAGAGTCGAAGATAAAAAATTTCATCGGTCCAGCATCTAAGGACCAACTAGAAACGAAGTTTTCACATTTTTCAGACGAAAAGGGGTATGAATCTAGATGCCTGAACCATCCTTCATAAGCTCTATCACAACTCTCATGGTTTCCACGAACAAAAAGGAAAGGGGATTGTAATGAAATATCCTTTGCAGGCTCAAACCAATCAGCGTACCAAGCTTTTTTATTATATCCATAAATATCGCCACACTTTTTTGTATTTCTACATTTTGTTTGTCTATAATGATAATCACCAACATGGATAATTAAATCTGGTTTATGAAGAGTGATTGAATCTAAATTTTTTTTTAAAGGCCAGCTATCTACCGAATTACATTCCTGCTGAAATAACATATTGATTCTACAACCAGTATCACCAATAAAAGCAATTTTATTAACCTTTTCTGGTAATATAGGAACTCGTAGATCCTCAATACTAATGTTTTTGGCACTTGTTCGTACTGTCAGTTCACAAACTGTTTCGTTATGATCACCATTGTTAATTGAGCTGCGATTCAGCATTTCTATTTCTTCGCCATCGACATAAACAATGGGACACATGTCATTGTCTGTAATTGCACGTATGCTTAATTTATTTTCTGGGATAACTTGAGACCATGTGTATAATATCTGTGCATGGACGAAATGAAAGCTAGTTATAAGAGAGAGAGCTAAAAAAATAAAGATACTAGCTACATTCATTTGTATAAAAACCTAAGTTAAAAATTATTAGTAAGGTTATCTTAAATGATTAAAATTTATAATCAAATTATACAAGTAATTTCTAGATTATTCTAGTATCAGATTGACACTCTAGATGAAAAATTCTAAAATGATTAAGTAATTTAAAATAATTATATAAAAACTAGAATATAGTGCGGCCGTGGTGGAATTGGTAGACACGCAGCGTTGAGGTCGCTGTGGCTCATAAGGCCTTGGAAGTTCGAGTCTTCTCGGCCGCACCAGTTTTTTTATCGCTGTTTCATATGGGTAAAAATGTTTATAGGAAATCAAAGTAGCAATAAGGTAGAAAGAGCTATCAGCGAAGTCAGGCGCGGCCGGCCAATTGTAATATATGATGAAAGTAATTACCTATTGCTTGCTGCTGCTGAGGTTTTAGAAAGAGATTTGTTTAATCAATACAAGCTTATATCAAGTAATGTATATGTTACTTTAACTTCAAGTAAGGTAAAATACATATCTCAGAATAAAGAACATAGCAGCAAACGTCTGTTGATAAGCAATTTTGATGAACTGTTCCATTTAATAAACTGTTCAAAGGAAGATAGCATAAAAGAGTTGCAATGCTCAAAGACAATAGATGCGTATGCTGTTGCCTTGCTTAAGTTCTCAGAATTATTGCCATACGCGTTAGTGGCTGATATGACTTTTGAGAATAAGCATGAAATGCGAAATTGGTGTAAAGAAAATGACATTATTGTACTAGATACGTTACTCGTAAATGATTTTCAACAAAATCAGAGTGTGTATGAAGTGTGCAAGACATCATTATTTTTAAAACAGACTCAAGAAGTAGATATCATATCTTATAGAACCGAAAGTGGCGGAAAAGAACATCATGCAATTATCATTGGCAATCCAGATAAAGATGGCGAACCATTAGTAAGAATTCATTCTTCGTGCTATACGGGTGATTTGTTAGATAGCTTATCATGCGATTGCAGAAGTCAGTTACATCAAGCAATTCAAATGATAGCTGACTCTGGAAGTGGTATTATATTGTATTTGATGCAAGATGGAAGAGGCATTGGTTTAACTAATAAGTTAAGAGCGTACAGTGTGCAAAGAGGACATAATCTTGATACTGTTGATGCAAACAGAATATTAGGTTTTGAAGATGATGAAAGGAGTTTTGCTATTGCAGCTAAAATGCTTAAGAAATTGAACATTAACAAAATCCAATTACTTACAAACAATAATAGGAAATTGTCAGAATTGGAAAATAGTGGTATAGGAGTTACAAAGTGTCTACCACTTATTGTGGAACGTAATAAATATAACGATTCATATATGGAGACAAAGTTTGGTAAGCTAGGCCATAAGTTAAGAGTTTTTTAGCTTTTTTGTTGTAACTACTTTGTTAATTTACTATGTTTATTAACACAAGTTAAGATTTTTAGGAATACTAAAATGCTAAGATTTTTTAAGCGAGAAAAAAATACTGAATCCTTAGATAAGGATATAGATTGGAATTCAAACCGCTACAGCACAGTTGTTGCTCAAAGGAATATTCTACTTTTATTTGCATTAATATTATTAGCAACGATCTCTATCAGCATATTAGTCATATTTAAAATTAGCACAAGTAGCACTATTGAGCCATTTGTTATAGAAATTGAGAAGAAATCAGGAATAGTACAATTGGTTGATCCTGTCACAGTAAAGCAGTATTCTGCAGATGAAGCGCTAAACGAATATTTTATTTCAGAGTATATAAAAGCAAGGGAGGTTTTTGATCCATATCATTATAATTATAATTATTATACAAAGGTGAGGTTGTTTTCCTCATCTAATGTGTATAATGAATTTAGAAATTACATAGGATCGCAGAATATGGATGATCTTTTTAATTTATACTTAGATACCAAAAATAAATTTAAAATTCGTTCAATTCAAAAATTGGGTAACGATGCTCTTCAGGTGAGGTTTTTTGTGGAATTTACACGGAAAGATGGAAGTTCCACAAGAAAAAATAAGATAGTTATTATGTCATATAGATATGCATCGCTTGAAATGGATGATCAGCAAAGATATATTAACCCATTAGGATTTCAAGTTATTTTATATAGAGTAGATGATGAATATGTATAGGATATTATTAGTTTTAGCTTTACTTGTAAGTAGCAATTTAAACGCATCCATTAATTATAATGAGCCTATTTCTGTAGATAGTAGAATAAAGACTTTTGTGTATAGCCCTAATGAAGTATTTACGGTGGTTTTTAGTCAAGGTTACTATTCTTATATTGAATTTGCAGAAGGAGAAAAAGTTAAAAATATCGCTGTTGGTGATGCATCAAGTTGGAAAATTAATCCTTATGACAATAAATTGCTTATCATGCCATTTGAAGTTAGTAGCCGCACTAACATGATCATTACGACAACTAAAAAAAGAAATTACATTTTTGATTTAATCTCAAGGCCAAACTACGATAAATACCCAGATACTGATGCTAAGAAAGTGGGTCACGATTATTCTGCTGAAAAGGATATATCTTACGTAGTACGTTTTTATTATCCTCAAGAAGAAGGTGAATTTGATGTTGATTTAGATGAGGTTTCTTTACCTACTCAAATGCAATATACTACAGATAAGCCAGAAAAAATAATACAAGAAAATGATACGAAGTACAATTATACATATATTGATGAAGGTGGTAATGCGGATATAGTTCCAATTGAGCTATTTGATGATGGTTATTTAACCTATTTAAAATTTAGAAATAATAATAGAATACCTCAGATTTTTGTAGAAGAGGAAGATAAACCTTGTAAAAGGCTGTTATTTGATGATTATGTTATAATAAAAGGAGTACATAAAAAGCTATTTATGCGTTATGAAGATGGTGAAGTTGAAATTATAAATAGGTCACTTTAGCTGTGGTATATGCAATATGAATAAAGAAAGGCGTAACAATTCAGAAGATGAATCAGAAATAGAGAACAAGGTAGTAACAGTTGGCTCTAATCAAGGTCATAGGGCATTGATGGTCATTATTTTAGTGCTTCTGGTTGGTGGAGTGTATTATCTCTATTTTAGTCCTTCTCATAAAGAGGGTTCAGAAGTTATTAAAAAAGAGGAAACAAAGCAAAATGTTCAAGAATTGAAGGGAAAGTTGGAACAAATTCCAGATAATGTAATGGTTCCTGAAAGAATAATAACTGATCCCTTACCACCCTTACCTCCTCTTCCTACACCACCAATCATACCAGAAATAAAACAAATTAGAAAAGAAGAAGAGAAACCAAAAGAAACTCCTGTGTCAAATATACCTATTTTGCCAAAGCAAAATTTTCCTTCTAGTAATATTATGGGCAATTTACCTACCTCGTTTCCTACAATAGGGGGTGGCGGTTATCCTAGAGATAGACGTAGTGTACAAATGTTAACAATTTCAAGTGATGGTGGAGAGAACAAGGCTGCTGCTGCTATTTTATCTGACACTTCAGCACAATCGAGCAAAGCTACCAGAGTAGGAAAGCTTGGTTTAATGGTTACTCAAGGTAAAATTATTGATGCCGTTCTTGAAACTGCAATAAACTGTGATCTGCAAGGAATGCTGCGTGCTATGGTGAGTAGAGATGTTTATGCAGAAACTGGTGATACAGTTTTAATACCTAAAGGCTCAAGATTGATAGGCAGTTATTCATTTGACTCGAATGTCGCAAGAGCTCGTGTAAATATAAATTGGAACAGAGTGATTCTTCCTCACGGAATAGATATTGCTATCTCATCACTTAGTACTGACGAGCTTGGTAGAGCAGGCATTGCAGGAATAGTTGATAATAAAATAGTAAGTGCATTATTCTCTTCAGTTGCACTTGCTGGTGTTTCGATTGGTTCAGCTGTTATAGGGCAAAAAGCTTCTAATCTTGTTAACGAATCAACCGTTGTGGGCATGGTGAGATCTATTACTGCAACTGAAATAGATCTTTCCTCACTCAAAGATGTTATTAAATTAGAAGGAGAAGAGAAAATATCTAGTGACAAATGGAAACTTGGTCTTGGAGCTATTGGAAAAATTCGGAACGCTAAAAATGAGCAGGATTTGCTGAAAATAATGAAAAAGGAAATAGCAAAAGCACTAAGCGTTAATGAGGGTAATGTGAATATAAGCCTGGAAGATGTAAATCAACTGTTACAACAATTTCAAAGAGAAAGCAAGTCTGTTTATGAAGAAGCAATAGGGAAGTCAATCAATGATTTTTCTAAAGATATGCGAGATATAGTTAACAAACATACAGATAAAGAACCAACTGTTTATGTTAATCAAGGCACCGCATTGAAAGTATTTGTTAACCAAGATATAGTATTTCCTCCACAGGCAATATTAAATCAATGAAATGAACTATGCTGCACTTGACACATATTTGGAGCCATTACAAGGCATATTTCAAGAAGAAGGCATAAATGAAATATCAATAAATAAGCCAAAGGAAGTATGGATTGAAAATCGCGGTGAAATAAGGTGTGAAAAATTAGAAGTATTCGATCTTAACCATTTGAAATCTCTTGGTAGACTGATTGCTCAAGCTACAGAACAAAAACTTAGCGAAGAAGCACCGTTACTTTCGGCGACATTACCAAATGGTTATCGTATACAGATAGTATTTCCACCAGCATGTGAACCTGATAAAGTAGTCATGTCGATTCGTAAGCCTTCTAGCATGCAATTAGCACTCGATGATTACGAAAAAATGGGGGCTTTTTCTGAAACTGTTACAGAAGCAACTGATAATCCAGCTGACCGTCATTTGGATTTACTGTTAAGGCAAAAAAAAATAAAAGAGTTTTTAGAATACGCTGTAATAAGTAAGAAAAATATTATAATTAGCGGTGGAACTTCCACTGGTAAGACTACTTTTACTAATGCTACTTTGCGTGCTATTCCAACTGAGGAAAGAATTATTACTGTTGAGGATGCAAGGGAAATCGTTTTGAACGAACATCCCAATAAAGTCCATCTAATTGCCTCTAAAGGAGGGCAGGGTAGAGCAAAAGTAACCACTCAAGATTTGATAGAGGCGTGCTTACGTTTAAGGCCAGACAGAATAATAGTTGGTGAGCTCCGTGGAGCGGAAGCTTTTAGTTTTCTTAGGGCGATAAATACTGGTCACCCTGGATCAATATCAACCCTTCATGCGGATAGTCCAACAATGGCCCTTGAGCAAATAAAATTGATGGTTATGCAGGCAAATCTTGGCATTCCTCCAGACCAAATTATACCATACATTAGAAATGTGATTGATATTGTTATTCAGCTAAAAAGAACCGGTGGGGACAAAAGAAGCATTTCTGAGATATTATTTACTAGATCTGCGAGCAAAAATGCTTAAATTTATACATAAGTTAAAAAAGAGTAGTTTATGAGTAATGGAAATCACCTACGTAATATTCTCATAGGAGGTGTAGTAGCTTTTAGCGTACTTGAGTTTTGCTTCTATCTATCTGGTATATTGTTCTTTCTATTAGTTGACGGTCCGGATGCTGTGGATTTTAAGGCAATTAATCCTAGTTTGACACCTTTTCCTCAAGCTCTTTGGCCAACGATTTTTGATCATATACAATATTGTTGGCACCACCCAGAGTTATATAGCCTTGAGCTCAAATTTAAATTAATTCTATCTTCTACAATGCCTATTGTTGTTTTAATGATTATCTTATGGAATTTAAGAGAAAGGATAATTGAGTGGCGACCATTTAAAAAGAAAGAATCACTTCATGGAGACTCGCAGTGGGCATCAGAGAAAGACATACGAAAAGCAGGATTAAGAAGCAAAAAGGGATTATTGCTTGGTAAAGATAAAAGAGGATACTTTATTGCTGATGGGTTTCAGCATGCATTGTTATTTGCACCTACAGGTTCTGGTAAGGGTGTTGGCTTTGTAATTCCTAATTTATTATTTTGGACTGACTCAGTAATTGTACACGACATAAAATTAGAAAACTATGAAATAACAAGTGGTTGGCGAGAACGACAAGGACAAAAAGTATACGTATGGAATCCAGCGCAGCCAGATGGAATAAGTCACTGTTATAATCCATTACAATGGATTAGTAAAAAACCTGGGCAGATGGTTGACGATGTGCAAAAAATAGCTAACCTCATCATGCCTGAACAAGACTTTTGGCAAAATGAAGCAAGAAGCTTATTTGTTGGAGTGGTGTTATACTTACTTGCTACACCAGAGAAAGTTAAATCTTTTGGTGAAGTTGTGCGTACGATGCGTAGTGATGACGTAGTTTATAATCTTGCTGTTGCTCTTGATACAATGGGTAAGATAATACACCCTGTAGCATATATGAATATTGCAGCTTTTTTACAAAAAGCTGATAAAGAAAGGTCGGGTGTTGTATCAACTATGAACTCATCGCTTGAATTGTGGGCAAACCCATTGATTGATACTGCAACTGCGTCAAGTGATTTTAATATTTTAGATTTTAAAAAGAAGAAAACTACAGTTTATGTTGGTTTAACTCCTGACAACTTGACTAGGCTCAGGCCTTTAATGCAGGTTTTTTACCAACAGGCAACTGAGTTTCTATGTAGGAAATTGCCATCAGATGACGAGCCTTATGGCGTATTGTTTTTAATGGATGAGTTTCCTACACTTGGAAAAATGGAGCAATTTCAAACAGGTATTGCATATTTTCGTGGTTATCGAGTTAGGTTATTCTTAATTGTTCAAGATACTGAGCAGCTCAAAGGAATATACGAAGAAGCAGGAATGAACTCCTTTTTGTCAAACTCGACTTACAGAATAACTTTTGCAGCCAATAATATTGAAACAGCTAATTTAATATCGCAACTTATAGGAAACAAAACTGTACAACAAGAATCGTTGAATAAGCCTAAATTTTTAGATTTAAATCCTGCTTCAAGGTCGTTGCATATCTCTGAAACACAGAGGGCATTGCTATTGCCTCAAGAAGTTATTATGTTGCCACGCGACGATCAGATAATTTTAATAGAGTCGACTTACCCAATTAAATCAAAGAAAATTTTGTACTATAGTGATAGCACCTTCACAAAAAGACTGCTCAAGCAAACTCGTGTGCCTACACAAGAACCATATGACCCAAACAAAGTTCTTTCTGCTGCTGCGAGCAAAGATAAGGTTAATAACGAGGGGAATAATGCTCTTGAGGGGCCTAACTCAGTTGATTATCCTGCTGAAACTAAAACAGAAGATGCGGTGTATGATGAATCAGATGAATTTGCAGACGAAGATATTGACGATAAGTTTGAAGATGATGATGACTGGTTTGATGACGAGAGGAGCGATGATGGGTTTGATGACGAAGACGAGGAGGATGAATTTGAAGATGAGGATATTGACGATAAATTAAAAAATGATCAAAAATAAAGGTTGATTTTGCCTATTTTTTAGCTTAGAAAAGTGCAAAATAATTAGGTTTTTCATATTAAACCATTTTTAATTAATTAGTATTAGATTAGCTAATTTAACTAGGGGAGTAGTAATGATTAGTAAAAAAACATTAGCAGTTACAGCACTTGCTTTGTTGTTATCACAACAATCCTTTGCAGGTGAAACAGAAGGATTTTACTTTGGTAGTGGGTATTACGGTCAATATTTAAATTACATAGGTGAGTTGAAAGCAAAAATTGGAGATACTGCTGCTACAGCTACCAATAATGTATCTGTAAATGACAGGAGTGCTCAGAATACAGAAGGTCAATTACTAAGTAAGTATAAAGGAGATTACAATCCACCTTTTGCTGCAAATGTGGCACTTGGTTACACAGGAGAATTGGGTAACAACAGCTATAGGGCTGAATTGGAAGGGATGTATTCTTCTGTAAAAGTGGATAATATTGGTTTAGCAAGCAGTCAAATGACGGCGTCATACGTAAAAGTAGTTAAAGATCAAAATAGTGCAGAAGAAAAACATTTATATGGTGCTATAGTGAATCATGACCAAATTGAGAACATATCTGTAATGGCAAATGTTTATCATCATTGGAAAAGTGACCGTTTCTCTTTTTCTCCTTACGTTGGTATTGGAATCGGTGCAACAAGAATGACGATGTTTGAAAAACCGTCAATAAGACCCGCAGGTCAATTAAAAGCTGGCTTTGATTATCGCATAAACGAAGATGTAAATATGCATATCGGATATAGAGGTTTTGGTGTTATGGGTAACAATTTTACATTTCAAGCAATGCAGAAAGCAGTAAAAAAAGCAAATGGTACATCTAGTATTATTGATGAAAAAGATGCACTAAAAGAGGATATAAATGTAGGTAATCAACTATTTCACACACACGGCATAGAGGCTGGCCTTACTTTCCATTTTGCTAGTAAAGCTTAAACATGTTGCCCTTTAAAAAATGTATAAAACCGTTCCTGTCATCCTATGGCTTGACCATAGGATCTAGTTAAATATATAGCTAAAGTGGCTTAGGTTTACCTACAATTTGAAAAACAACAAGTCCGTCATTCCGCTACTTGTTAGCGGAATCTATGCTGAGATGCCGCGGCGGTATGACGTAGGGAAACCTTTCTTGGGTTAGCTATAGATCCCAGATATCAACTATGTTTTTTTAAAAATTTTTTATTTGTGTAACTTTGTTCAATCATGTGGGCAATAAAAACCCGTGTGTCATAGAAATAAAATTTTATATCAAACAGCTGTCACAACAATTTCTGCTTAGCTAATGAATATGTGCTTTAAGTCTGTGTGGACGCACATATTCATTAGCCAATTTCAGTTACCGTTGTAAGAGTATGCAAATTAATTGCTTCTTTAAGTCTTGCATTAGCAATTACTATAATTTTTCGCATTAGAGCTGTTATAGCCACCATCTTCTTCTTACCACTTTCAATAAGCTTAGAATAAAAGGCACCAAGTGCAGATTTGGACCTTGCAGCAGCCATGGCTGCTGTAAAAAGCTTTGAACGAACGTTACTTCTTCCACCTATAATCCTTCGGTAGCCAATAGCTTTACCACTTTCCTTAGGATGAAGCGCAACACCTGCAAGGCTTGAAATTTGCCTTTTATTTAAAGAACCAAGTTCCGGTATGAGACACAATAAACATTGAGAGGTTTTTCTACCTATTCCAGGAACTGTTTCAAGAATTTTTTGGCATCATTGCAATTCAGGATTTTCATTGACTATTTTTTGTATAGCTTGATCAAGCTTTTCTACCTGGTTGTTGAGGAATTCAATAGCTTGTTGACAACTTTCCTTAATGTAATCATTTCCAGGAGTTTTTAGCCTATTCTTGTCTTGAACAAGCATTTTCGTAATATCGTCACGACGCTGACAAAGTGCAAACAAGGTGGTTTGTTCTTTTGAGATAGGTGTAAATAGCTGCAGATGTCTACACCGCTCAGAACCATATTGGGCAAGCGCTTTTGCATCAAGACTTTGCCAAAGTTCCATGAGATAGAATGAAGTTTTTAACTTGATGAGTATTAGCACGATGCACAGCAATGTTTCTATCAATAAGAAAATACAATAAGCCAAGCTCATAACCTCCTGTAGCTTCTAAAATTGCCATGGAGTTAGGCAAGATATTTGAAAATTTTTGGTAGAATTGTTTCCAACCAACACAACTATTGTCAAATTTGATGACACCTTTTTGTTCATTAACTGCAGTAACAAATTCAAGTTTTCCAATATCAATGCCAATAAAATTTTGATAAGATGTAACCATAAATAACCTCGAGAGTTTTAGTTAAAGTTTAAGATTGTAAACGGGTGCATATATATGTCCCAAACAACTATTCAAACGTCTCGAAGGATAGGCTTGAGTACCTTGACTATCTACGTATGTTATAATACTACCGTCTTA